>CAOJZV010000001.1 GCA_948466255.1 uncultured Bacillota bacterium
ATAAATCCCCATTTAGGATTTCAGGTAAGACTAACCCTTCAGTACTCGTTAAACTTTCTAAATACAAATATCCATTTAGAGTTTCCGGTAAGACTAACCCTTCTGCACTCACTAAACTGCTTAAATCCAAATATCCATTTAGAGTTTTCGGTAAGACTAATCCCTCGGCACTCGTTAAACTGATTAAATCCAAATCTCCTATATAAATCTTTATATTTGGATTGTTTAAATCTTCTTTTTTTAGTCCTATCTCTTCTTCTTTACAATTATATATAGTACCATAATCTATATATATATTTCTCTCTGTTTTTATTTCTTCTATTCTTGGGTCTTTTCTATATCCAAAACCTTCTATTTTATTTTCTATTTCATATAGAAATTTTAAATCATCTTTATCTAAATCTATTCCCTTTTCGTGTTTCCTTTCTATTGATGTTAATCTTTGCATATCATATTCTTTTTTATAATATTTATCTCTATCTGGAAACTCTTTTAGTTTTTCATTTAATATGGGCATCATTTCTGGTTCCATATTTTGAATATCAGCAATTCCCCTTATTTCACCAATGGTGTTTTGTCCTTTCATTCTGATAGCTATTCTTGGAACTTTTGGTTCATTATTTTGATCTAAAGTATAATATACATAAAAATCTCCATTTGCAAGCTGTGATTTAGCAAAGTTCTCACCAGCAGCTGTACACCAACCTGTATAATATCCTTGAAGTGAATCCCTTAATATATTATAGTCTGAACCTTGGTCATATTTTATCCATTTACCTTGGGTTGTATTTGGATTATTTTTTTCACCTTTTTGCATGATTTGTCTAATTGAATATTCATATAAGGTTTTAAAATTGCCTTCGCCTAAAGCACTTTTTATTTCTTCTTCTGATTTTTGATTTTTTATATATTCTTCCATTAAGTGAATGGTAGTAAATATAGCTTCTCTTTCGACTGGTGGGAATGGATATACTGTTGTTTTATCTCTTTTGTTAAATTTTTGTTTTTCTTTATCATATTTCCCTAATTTTTGAAGTCCTTGAAATACCCAATATCTTTGCCACATTTCATAAGACTTTCTTTCTTCATCAAAAAGAAAATAATCTATCCATGGTTCTAACGAGGCTTTTTGGTCTTCAATTATTTGATTTATTAATAATTCTTTTCTATCTTGGGTTAATTCAATATTTCCATATCCTCTTTCACGCATTATTCTTTGTTCGTTTTCAAAAAATGCATCTGGGATATTTTCTGGTTTTATTATATATAATTCATAGTAAAATTGTTTTAACATTTTTAAAGAGGACTGGCTTTTGCTTTGAATTACTTTTTTATGTACTTCTTCTATTCTATTTAAATAATTTATTATCCTATCTCTTTTTTTATCTGATTCTTTCGATACATGCATTACTCTAGGTGATGTATGTAAGTCTGTATACATTTTTGTGATTATATCTATCCAACTATTTTTTTCTTCCATACTCCCACCTCTATATATAAATAATAACATACTTTAATGTTTTAGTAAATGAACTATTAACACTTAAAAACGCCTATTTTTTAGGCATTTTTTAATATGTATTATATTTCGTTATATGTTTTTCCATCTATAATACCAGTTATATATTTATGGGCATTATCAACAGTACTTTGATTTGGAATCATAATATATAAATCCCTACCCGGCATTGAGTAACAATTTCCTCTTGAACTAGTTCCATCAACGCTTATTGAATTTATATTCCATGTTTTCATTGTATCCAATTGCTTTTTGATAAATGCCTTCATATCGTTTGGTGTAAGATTAGTTTGAAGTGAATCAGATAATCCTGAAAGTATTTTATTATAATCTTTTAATAAAACTTCACTACTGGTAATCTTTTGGAAGATAGCAGTTATGACTTGTTCTTGATGTTTTCCTCTAGCTCTATCGCCACCTTCTAATACATGTCTAATTCTTGAATACATTAAAGCTTGGTTTCCATTTAAATGGTTTATACCTTTTTTATAACTGTAACCGTATTCACTAAATGCTTTATCAGATTCAACATCTATTCCACCTATGATATCTACAATTTTTATTAAAGTTGTGAAGTTTACTCTAACATAATATTGGATATCGATATCTAGAAAATCTTCGATGGTTTTTAATGACATATCTACTCCATATATTCCAGCATGAGTAATTTTATCTTTTGACCCAGTTGTTCCGTGTAACTGTACATAGTAATCTCTAGGAATATGAGTTAAAAGAATTTCGTTAGTATTTGGATTTACAGTCATGATGATATTAACATCACTTCTTGATGTTTTTGTAATTGACCCGTTTGTATCAATCCCACTTATTAATATATTAAATGGTTTTTTTGCAATATCCATTTCGTTATTATCTATTTCTGATTTTGTTTCAATAAAAATTTTTGCGATAATTCTAACTCTTTTATCAAATCCTTGATTTTCTTCACAAATTAAATCATAATATGATGAATTTAAATATATGGCATCTATTTTATTTATATTTTCGATTATTTCATTTGGCGTTTTTAAATTTGTTTGTTTAAAATCTATTTTTTCTTTTAATCTTTTTGTAGCTTTTTTATTTTCCATATAAAGTCCAATTTCTTGGTTTTCTAAATCGTCTAATTGTTTGTATTTACTATCTTTATTTACAATAACATAATAAACATCGGTTTCTGTTTGAACTGATTTTAAGTTGTTAAAGAAATTATTTGTATCTTGTAAATATGTTATTCCAAATATACTTCCGACGATTATTATTATTTCGATGATTCCTAATAATATTTTAAGTAGTAATTTTTTTATTTTTTTAAATAATAATGTGAATAAAATTAGTATTATTAACAAACTTCCTAAAACTACAAATAAGTATTTATTTGGAAGAATATTTAATGTGAATATTTGCACCCCTAAATAAATTACAGCGATTAAAAATAAGATATGTATTAATGTATATAATAATTTTGCTATTTTTGACATAATTTCACCTCTTTAAATGTTTGGTATTTTACTATATTTAATATGCTTTGTCAAAATGAAAATAATGCCAAAAAAAATACACTACTTAAAGTGGATTTCATTTTCTAAAGATTCATCATAGTCTTTAGCAAGTGATAAAACTTTTAAAGTTGTTATAAGTGTTAATATAATTATAAATGCGATCATCGTTTTACCCTCCTATTATAAGGATATCAAATTTTTTTAAAAAAATCCATGTTTTTACTAATTTTCTTTTTTTGTATGAAAAAGTGCTTCAAAAATGCCAAAATTGTCATTTGACCTTTATTTATAACTAGTTTATATTATTTTTTCGGAAACATTTGTAACCGCTGTTGGTGTCTGCCTATTTATTTTGGGGGTTTTGGTCTCAAAATAGGAGGCTTGGTATTATGACAAAAAAAGATTTTTTAATCCTAGTATTGCTTGTAATTATCATTTTATTAGTTGCTCTTCTTTGGAAGAGTCTTAATTAATAGAGAAAGACACCCCGCTTTAAGCAGAGTGTCTTTCTGAACCAAAAATTCAGGCAGACATTGATAAGTTACAATGTTTCCCTTTTTTTATGAGATTTCTCTCACTAATTAAAATATATCATATTTATCAAAATATTACAATATTTTATAGTTTTTTTGGTAATTTTAGGAATTTATATTTACATGCATATTTATAAGCGTTTTGCCTTTATTTTATATGGACTTATCCCGATTTGACAAAGAATTAATTTTTTGGTAGTATAACCCACCGAAAACAAAAAAGGGACTTCTTATTTATATATGGAAGTAATTAGGGGGGATATTATGAAAAATGTAACTAAAATTTTGTTTTTAAGTGTATTAACATGTTTATTATTAGCTTTTGGATGTAGCGACGTAAACGCTGCCAGCAAAACTAAAACTATTACTATTAAAAGTTCGAAAAAAATTACTAATATGATAACAAACTATGATGAAGATTTTGTTATCTATAAAACAACTAGTAAAAAGACTGTTTATGGTCTAGAATTTGACAAAAAAACTTTAAAGAAAAAAACTAAATTAACTTTTGATAAAAATGCCGATGCAGGATTATTATATATTTTAGAAAATGGTTATCCTAAATCTAAAATAACTGGAGATACTGCAACTGATAAATATATTACTGAAACTGCTATTTGGTTATATATGGATGAAAGTGGGAAAGGTTCTCATGTTAATTCAATTTTAAAAGATGAAAATAACGAAAAAGATTCTTATAAACTTGTTTCTAACTATATCAAACCTTTAGTAGAGTCAGCTATTAAAGCAAATAAAGAAGGATATAAAACCAAAGAAGCCAGCATGAAAATTAATAACAGTAAAAAAGGGTTATCTTTAAGTAAAAATAAAAAATATTATGAGTCTGATTATATTTTTGTCAATTTGGAAGGTTCTACTAAATATACAGTTTCTAGTGAGGCCACTATTTTAGATGAAAATGGTAATAAAAAGAAAAAATTTAATTCTTCTGAAGCATTTAAAGTTAGAATTCCTGTAAGTAAAATATCAGATAATAACAAAATTACTGTAACTGTTAAAGCAACTGGTAAAGAAAATATTGCTAAAGTATATGTTCCTAATGATAAGCAATATCAAAGTGTTGTAGGATTATTTAGTAAAAAACATGCTTTAAAAGAAAGTTTTGATTTATCTGTTACGGTTTCTAAAAATTGTAAATATATGGATGGTAATTATCATGATAAATCTGGTAACATTACCGATGAAAAAACATATAAAAAAGAATGTTCTAACATTTGTAAGATTGTAAATGAAAATTATTATGATAGTACCGGTGAAGAAACTAGTAAATTGATATTTGATAAAGAATGCTCAAATTCATGTGTAATTAATGGTGAAATCTATTATGGTGTTGATGGTAGACAAATTGATAAAAATACATTTGATAAAGAGTGCCCAGTAGTTAATGCTGCTAAAGTTGTAACTACTAAAGATAGTTCTGATAAAGAAAAAGCTGCTAAAGCTAAAGCTGAAAAAGAAAAAGCTGCCAAAGCCAAAGTTGAAAAAGAAAAAGCTGCCAAAGCTAAAGCTGAAAAAGAAAAAGCTGCTAAAATTAAAAATAATGAAAAACAAGATAGTGAACAAAGTTCAGTCAACCCTGAAGGCACATTAGAAGTTGAAGTTCCTAATACTAATGCTGATGTTTCATTACCTAGTATATTATTCGGTACGATACTTGTATTAATGGGTATTGGTGTAATATATAGAAAAAATAAAATTATAAACTAATGATTATAAATAAGGGGGATATTATGGAAGAAATTAATATAAAAGAAATTTTAAGTTTCTTTGTTTCAAAAATATGGCTAATGATTATATTTGTACTTGCATTTGCCACTATGGGATATTTATATTTTGCCCATATTCAAACGCCAATGTATCACAGTTCTACAACTATTATTCTTGTAAGTGAACAAGAAGATACTAATAATTCAAATATTACGATGAACAAACAACTTGTTTCTACTTATAGTGAAATTATTAAAAATAAAAGTGTTTTAAACAAGGTTATTAATAAATTAGATTTAAATATGTCTGTTAAAGAACTTGCTGAAAACATTTCAGTTACTGCTGTAGGTGATACTGAAATTATCAAAATTGAAGTAAGTTCTATTGATAATGCGTTAGCTCGCGATATTGCTTCTGAAGTCGCAAAAACGTTTATTTCTGAGGTTAATGATATATTTAAGCTTCAAAACGTTACAATTCTATCTGAAGCTGGAATAGAAAAACAACCTTATAATATTTCTTTAACTAAACAAGTTCCTTTATCAGGTTTTGTAGGATTATTCTTAAGTGTTGTTATTATATTTTTAATTTATTATTTTGATACTTCTATTAAATCAGTAGAGGCTATTGAAAACAAAGCAAAATTAACCGTTTTAGGTACAGTAGAGAAGGTGAAGGGGAAAAATGAAAGCAAAAACATTAGAAAATAAAAACGAAATTTTATTAAATGATAATCCAAAGTCTTCATTTAGTGAATCAATTAAATCTATTAGAGCTAATTTAAAATTTTCTGATTTAGATGGTGGAAATAAAGTTATTTTAATGACTAGTTCTAATCCTAGTGAAGGAAAAAGTTTTATCACTGCTAACTTAGCTTGTTCTTTTGTAAAAGACGGTAAAAAAGTTTTAATTATTGATGCCGACCTTCGTAAGGGGCGTCAACATAGAATATTTGGAATACCAAATAACAAACATAATGGTTATTCTAATATGATTGTTAATGTAAATAGAGATGGATTCACTTTTGATGGATACATTAACAAAACCGATATTCCTAATTTAGATTTTATTAATTTAGGAGCTACTCCACCATCACCAACTGAACTTTTATCTTCTGATAATAACAGATTATTACTTGAATTTTTAAAAAGAAAATATGACTATATTTTCCTTGATTGTCCACCTGTTTTAGGTTTAAGTGATACTTTAATTTTAAGCAGAATTTCTGATTTTAATATTGTTGTTGTATCAAATAAACAAACTAAAATGGAACAATTATTAGAAGTTAAAAAAGCTTTTGAAAAAGCTGGAAGTAGTATTACTGGTGTTATTCTAAATAAAGTTGATAAAAAACGCCATGGTTATGGTTATTATGGCTATTATGGTGAATAAAAATGAAAGACTTACACACTCATGTAATGTTTGGTATTGATGATGGAAGTAGAAGCTTAGATGAATCTATAGCTATGCTTGAAAGATTATCTAATGAGGGCGTTACTGATGTAATGCTTACTCCACATTATATTGAAAATAGTAAATATAATTGTAACAACAAATTAAAGAAAAAATTATTTAATGAAGTAAAAAAAGAGGCTTTAAAACGTGGAATAAACATTAATATTTATCTTGGTAATGAGGTTATGATTAATAATAATTTAATGAATTTATTTAATACTGAAATTGCAACTTTAAATGATTCTAAGTATTTATTAATTGAACTTCCAATGGATAAAGAATTTGATGATTTAGATTTAGTTATAAAAGAATTGATGAATAATGGTGTTATTCCAATTATCGCACATCCAGAGCGTTATACTTATGTAAAAAATGATTATAAATGGATAAAAGAATATTTAAAAATGGGCGTACTTTTTCAAAGTAATTATGAAAGTTTATTTGGCAAATATGGAAAAGATGCAAAAAAGACTTTGAAAAAATTACTTAAACATAATATGGTACATTTTCTTGCTTCTGATATGCACAGAGGCTCTAGTAGATGTAACCTTAAAAAATTACATTCTAAATTAAAAAGAATTGTTCATAATGAAAAAATCATTAATGATTTGCTTAACAATAATTTTACTAAAGTTATTAAAAATGAAAATATAGAAAGTCTATAGGGTGTTTCTTATGTATAGATATGTTAAAAGATTTATTGATATTATTTTATCTACTATACTTTTAATTTTATTTATGATTCCTATGATTATAGTTAGTATTTGTATTAAACTTGAAAGCCATGGTCCTGTTTTATTTAAACAAATACGTACTGGTTATAAAGGAAAAGAATTTACTTTATATAAATTTAGAAGTATGACTGTAGATAATGATGTACTTGATTTTGCAAATGAAAATAAGGTTACTCGTTTTGGTGATTTTATCAGAAAAACTTCATTGGACGAGCTACCACAATTTATAAATATTTTAAAAGGTGATATGTCATTTATTGGCCCAAGACCTTGGATCTGTGAGTATGCAAAATTATTTACTGATAATCAAAAAAGAAGACTTGATGTAACACCTGGAATTACAGGTCTTGCTCAAGCTAGTGGTCGTAATGGTATTAATATACTTGATAAAATAAATTACGACCTTGAATATGTTGATAATTTTTCGTTTTTAATGGATTTAAAAGTAATTATTAAAACCATTAATATTGTATTTAGTAAAAAAGGAGCAGACATTAATAAAAGTGGTATTAAAAATGAACTTAATACTTTAGAAAAACATTATTTTAGTCATAATGTGATGTATAGAATTAATAAAAATCATACAACTAATAAAGTTAATGATTTAAAAGAAGACTATTTATCTTATAATGATTTCATTATTCCAATTAATTAGAATATCAAGGGGGGATATCATGAAGAAAGTATTATTTACGGCAACGGTAGATTCTCATATCGAGTTATTTCACGTGCCGTTTTTAAAATATTTTAAAGATAATGGATATGAAGTTCATGTCGCAACTAGTGGTAATAATGATATTCCTTACTGCGATAAGAAAATTAAAATTTCATTTGAAAGAAGTCCCTTTAAATTAAACAACTTAAAGGCAGTTAGAAAACTTAAAAAAATTATTGATAATGAAAATTATGATGTAATTCATACACACACACCTATGGGAAGTGTTGTTACAAGGTTAGCTGCTTTAAAGGCTCGAAGGCATGGAACGAGAGTTATTTATACAGCTCATGGTTTTCACTTTTATAAAGGTGCTCCTCTACTTAATTGGCTTTTGTTTTATCCTGTGGAAAAGATTTTAGCTAAATATACTGATGAATTAATAACTATTAATAAAGAGGATTATACCTTAGCTAAAAATAAATTTAATGTTAATGTTTATTATGTTCCTGGTGTGGGAATTGACGAAAATAAATTTAATTTTAATATGAGTGCGAATGAAAAATCTAATTTAAGAAAATCTTTAGGTCTTAGTAATGATGATTTTATAATGATTTTTCCGGCTGAGTTATCTAATAGAAAAAGGCAAGAATGGCTAATTGGTTCTATTAAAGATTTAATAAATGATTATCCCAATATTCATATACTTTTACCTGGTCGTGATAATTTAAATGGAAAGATTCAATCATTTGCTAAAGAATTAGGGCTTAATAAAAATATTCATTTTCTCGGTTTTAGAAAAGACATCCCTCAATTACTTTCAATTTCCGATATTGCAATTTCTTCTAGTAAACAAGAAGGATTACCTGTTAATATTATGGAAGCAATGTATGTAGGTTTACCTATTATTGCGACTGACTGCCGTGGTAATAGAGATTTGGTTACTGATGGGATTAATGGTTACGTAGTGCCTAAAAATGATAGTTATTCTTTTGTTAAAAGAATTAAAGAATTATATTTAAATAAACAAAAATTAATAGAAATTTCTAGAAAAAACCGAACCGATATTAATAAATATTTACTTTCTAATATTATGGATAATATGAAAGATATTTATGAAAGAAAAACAAAAGTTATGCATGTTTTAGCTAGTAATAAATTTTCTGGAGCTGAAAATGTGGCTTGTAATATTATAAAGCAATTAAATGATGAATACGATATGATTTATGTTGCCACTAAAGGTAACATTGAAGATATTTTAATTGAACGTAATATTAATTATATTTTAATTGATAAATTATCTTTTAGAAATATTAAAAAAACTTTAAAAGAGTTTAGACCTGATATTATTCATGCTCATGATTTTAGAGCTAGTTTAATTATATCTATACTTAAATATAAGGCTAAAAGAATTTCTCAAATCCATCAAAATCCAATTTGGTTTTCGAAGATAAACATTAAAACAATTTTATACCATTTTACTTCTAAAAAAATGAATAAAATTGCTTTAGTTTCGGAAAGTGTTTATAATGAATATGTTTTTAAGAATAATATTAAAAATAAAGTTTTCATTATCCCAAATTACGTTAATAAAAATTTTATTATTAATCAGTCAAAAGCACATTTTGATGAACACTTTGATGTTTGTTATTTTGGTAGATTATCTACTGAAAAAAATCCATTACAATTTATTAGATTAATTAAATTGTATATAGATACTTATGGAAGAAAAATTTCTGCATGTATGATTGGTAATGGTAATCTGCATGATGAGTGTATTAAACTAATTAATGAATATGGATTAGAGGATAATATTAAAATGATGGGATTTAAAAAAAATCCGTTTAAAATTTTGAAAAATTGTAAATGCATTATAATGCCATCAGTTTATGAAGGCTTTGGTTTAGCTGCTGTTGAAAGCGCTTGTTTATCAAAACCTGTATTAAATAGTGGCGCTGGTGGGCTTAAAGAAATTTTCAAAGAAAATAAATGGCTAATTTGTAAAATTAATGAAGATTATGTTTATAAATTACATTTTATTATTCAAAATGGTTACAAGGGATCATTTGATGATATACTTAATTTATACACTAATCTAGATAATTATAAAAACAATATTAAAAAACTTTATAAGTAAAGAAGGTGATGTATATGAAATTTAATATTCGCAAATTATTTATATATTTGCTGTTTTTCTATATCATATACACGCCTTCTACTTCTTCATTTATTCTATTTGATAAAAATATAACTATTCCTATTATTACTTTGATAATGGGTTTGTATTATCTCATTTGTAATAGATATAAAGAATTTAAAATTAATAAAATATTGTTCTTATTTGTTATATTGATAACTATTTCTAATTGCTATTATTTATTTATTTATATTTTAAACAATAATGTGTTAAGTGTTGTAGATAGTAGAATTATTCAAAACAATTTAGTATTATGTTATTTAGTAATTATATCTGTGATATTCTCTATATTGAAAAAAAGTAATTATACTAAAAATGATATTTTAAATATTGTAATTAATTTAGCTGTTTTTCAAGGACTTATTTGTGCATTAATGGTACTAATACCTAATCTTCACAATATTGCTTTGAGTTTCTATTATAAAGGAGCTGAAGAAAATATATTTATTTCTACTAGTAGAATATATGGTATTTCTTCGGATTATACTTATGCAACACCTATCTATCATGCATTTATTGCTGGTATTGCCTTTTATAAATATTTAGTTAATAATGGGAAAAATAACCTTTTGAAATGTGTGATTATTTCTATATCAATTTTATTAAATGGTAGAACTGGTCTTATTATACTTTTATTTTTAGTAGCTTATTATTTAATTACTTATTGCTTTAAAAATAAAAAATTCTTTAAATTAATTAAAGGTATTTCTATTTGTATTGTGGTTATATTTGCTTCAATACTACTATTGAAAAGTTTTTTACCGTCAACTTATAATTTTATTCATCTAATGGCTGTGGACACTATTAATCTTGTCCAAAATGATGAATATGATGGGAATTATGGTATTTTAAAAAATAGTATGCATTTCCCTAAAGGAGATGGTTTAATATTTGGTGAAGGCTTTAGAGTCTTTGGTAGTGAGGGCATTAGTCGTGGATATATTCCTTCTGATATAGGATATATAAATGATATTCATATGGGAGGAATTATATATTGTATTTTCTTATATGGAGCTTTTATTTACTTAATTGGCCGCCTTCTTAAGAAAAGTCCTATTAAAATACCTTTATATATAACTTTATTTATTGCGAATTTTAAAGGTGAAGCCTTTCACTCATCTATTTTGGCATTTTTAGTAATTTTCTTATGTTTATTGGAGGTTTATAATGAAAAAAAAAGTAACTATAGTAATTCCAATTTATAATGCATCTAGTCATTTAGAAAAATGTGTTGAATCAGTTATTAATCAAACTTATCAAAATTTAGAAATTATTTTAGTTGATGATGGTTCTACTGATAATAGTGGAACTATGTGTGATGATTTTGCTTCTAAAGACAAACGTATTAAAGTTATACATAAAGATAATGGCGGTGTCTCTTCCGCTCGTAACTATGGCATTAACATTTCAAGCGGTGATTATATTTGTTTTTTAGATTCTGATGACTATTATAATCATAATTTTGTTAATGAAATGTATCATGAAATTGTAAAGAAAAATGCTGACTTGTGTTATTGCGGATACATTAAAGTTGATAACGGGAATATGAAAAGAAATAAAACTAAATTTACTACTAAAAATTGCCTTTTAAATTATTTTAGTGGTAAAACTAAAATTCAAACAGGATGCTTTTTTATAAAAAAAGATTTAATTATAGATTATAATTTAAAATTTGAAGAAGGTGTTTCTTGGGGTGAAGATTATAAGTTTTTCTCTTCTATCATTTTCTATGCTAAAAGGGTATCATATTTGAATAATTATTATTTATTCTATAATGTTACTGATAATGATAATAAGTTATCAAAAGTTAATGTTGCTATGATTGAAAAAGACAAAAAAATGATACTTGATATTATTTCTGATTTAAAGTTGTCTGAAAGGGATAAAAATATGTTATTATATTATAGATTACCAGCTTTATTAATTAATAAAATATATTTACTAAAAGGTAAAAATGACTTAAGAAATTTATTTAGGGAAAATATAAATTATATTAATAATCTTAAATTTAATAATGGTTTAAGAAGTCTTAAATTATATTTCAAAAAATACAGATTGGAGAAATTTTTAAAATGAAAACGGTGTATTTAAGAGGGTATTTGGTTCAGAATCTCGGAGATGATTTGTTTATTAAAATTTTAGTTGATCGATATCCAAATTGTAAATTTGTTGCTTATTCTAGTTATAAATATAAACATTTTAATAATTTAAAAGTTTATAATATGCCTTTTATTAATAAATTAATTCGTATTATATCTAACGAAAAGTTTAATCTAGGAAATATTTTGAAAAGAAAATGTTCCTATATGGTTAGTATTGGTGGTTCAATTTTTTATGATAATGATGACGTTTTTAATATTAATAAAAAAATAAAAAATGAATACTATAGACCGTTTTTACATTTTTCAGTAATTGGTTCTAATATTAACGGAACAAGAGAACCCATGTATTATAAATTAATTGAAGATTTAATATTAAACAAGGCTGATGATGTTTGTTTCAGAGATAAATTATCTTATAATCTGTGCAAATCTAACCATGTTAGGTATGCGCCAGACATTGTTTTTTCCTTAACTGCTCCTTCTGTCAGTAAAAGTAATAAAGTTTTATTTTCAGTTATTGATTGCTCTAAAAAAATGAGTAATAATATACAGGTTGATTATGAAAATAAATTAATTGAAATGATTGAAAAGTTTAATCACCTTGGCTATGAAATAACATTAATGTCGTTTTGTGAATACGAAGGTGATAAAAAATCTATTGTTTCAATATTAAAAAAACTTGATGAAAAGGAATCTAATATTAAGGTTGATACTTATTTTTATAAAGGTAATCTTGAAGAGGCTTTAAATATAATTAATAATCATGATATTATTGTTGGTGGTAGATTTCATGCAAATATTTTAGGCTTAGCTTTTAACAAAACTATTATTCCAATGATTTATAGTGATAAAATGGAAAATGTTTTAACTGATATTAAATTTGAAGGATTATCTATTGATTTAAATAGTATTAAATCTTTTAATGTTGATAATTTAAACAAGGGTAATCTTAATTATCATTTGAACACTGATAATTTAAAAGATGAATCAAAGCAACATTTTGAATTTTTAGATAATATTTTAAAATAGGAGTTTAATATGGATAAGAAAAAAGAATTATTTAGAAATACTGTTATTATTTTTATTGGTAAACTACTTCCACAAGTACTTTCTTTTTTCATGCTTTATTTATATACTTCTTTTTTAAGTACTAGTGAATATGGATCTGTTGATTTAATTATCACTTATGTTTCTTTACTCGCCCCTATTATAACTTTACAACTTGAAATGGCGATGTTTAGATTTTTAATTGATGCGAGAAATGATGATGATGAAAAGAAAAAACTAATTAGTAACAATTATATTTGTTTGATTATATTTTCTTTGATTTTTACTATTTTATATTTAATAGTAATGTCATTCATACACTTTTCATTTACTTTTATAGTCTTAATTTATATTTTATCAACTATCTTTATGTCTAATGCGATGCAGATTGCTCGTGGTCTTGGTAAAAACAAGGTATTCGCTTATGCTAGTATTATTAATGCGATTATTCTTGTAATTAGTAATATTTATTTATTGGTATTTTTACATTTGGGTATGTATGGGATGCTTTTATCTTTTGTTATCTCAAATGTTCTTACATTTATTTATTTAATATTTAAACTTAAATTATACAAACATATTGATTTTAAAAAGAGTGATTTTAATAAAACTAAACAATTAATTAAATATTCGTTACCTTTAATTCCAAATGGAATTTCTTGGTGGGTTATTAATGCAGCTGATAGAACTATTATAAGTGCCATCTTAGGAACTGCAGCTAATGGTATTTATGCAATTAGTAATAAATTTCCAGCTATTTTATCTAGTGTTGGAACAGTATTTAGTTTATCTTGGAGTGAGTCTGCTTCACTTCATATTAACGATAAAGATAGAGATGATTTTTTCTCTGACGTTTGTAATAAAGCGTTAAAAATATTTGGTGGTTTAAGTATTTTAATTATTACTATGATTCCATTTATTTTTCCTTTACTTATTAATTCTAGCTTT
This sequence comes from uncultured Bacillota bacterium, assembly GCA_948466255.1. GTDB lineage: Bacteria > Bacillota_I > Bacilli_A > RF39 > UBA660 > Coprosoma. The sequence goes on from CAOJZV010000001.1 coordinate 14,418, forward strand.
AATGAAGCTTATAAATATATTCCAATTTTAATGTTTGGAGCTTTGTGCAATAATATGGTTATTTGTTATAGCGGAATCTATATTGCAAAAAAGCTTACTAAAAAGGTTATGAATACTTCTATTATTTCAGCGGTTATTAATATTGTAATTAATTTGGTTTTAATTAAATTTATTGGTATTTATGCAGCTGCTATTTCAACTTTTATCTCTTATTTTGCCATGCTTATTTATCGTCATTATGATGTTCAGAAGTATGTTAAAATTAAATACGATTTATTTTTAATTTTAAAAATTAGTTCTATATTAGTTTTAGTATCTATTCTATATTATATTAATAATTTTTATCTTAATATTTTTGCTTTATTAATTGGATTTATTTTTGCCTTTGTTTTGAATAAATCATTAATTAAATCATTTAAAAATATAATTTTACATAAAAGATAATATTTATAATTATCTTTTTTTATTGTGATTATTTTTATGGTAATTGTGATATAATGTTTAAAGGAGATGATAGATAAATGGTTACTTTTGAAAAAAACACAAGGCTTAAAAATATTTTAAAGGGTATATTTGTTATTTTTCTTTATTTTTTTGTAAGTTTATTTAAGGATCTTCCTTTATTGTTAATGGGACTTCATTATGATTCTTTCAGTATTTTTGGAAAAGAATTTTACTCTGTTTTAATTGAGGTTTTATTAATTTTAGTTATTCTCTTTGTGTTTAAAGATGAATTTAAAAAGGCTTTTTATGATTTAAAGAAAAATCATTTAAAATATTTTACTAGTAATTTAAAATATTATATTATTGGTGTTATTGTTATGATGCTAGCAAATGCAACAATTTTGATGCTTGGTGGTAATTCTTCTGACAATGAAACAGCTATTAGAGGCCAGTTTGAAATGTATCCTATTTTTACTTTTATTTCAGCTGTCTTTTTAGCCCCTATTTTAGAGGAAAGTGTATTTAGATTGAGTTTTAGAAATATATTTAAAAATAATTTATTATTTATTTTAGCTTCTGGTTTAATATTTGGCGGATTACATTTGACAGGTATGCTTGATAGTAACTTATTTTTCTTATATTTAGTTTCTTATTCAGCTATGGGTATAGTATTTGCTTATATGCTTGCTAAAACTAATAATATATTTGTAACAATAGGATTTCATTTTATGCATAATGGCATACTTATGTCTTTACAGACTTTTCTATTATTATTTGGATAAAAGGCTTTGCCCTTTTTTTTGTTTGTGGTAAAATTATGGTAGGTGAATAATATGGGCAAGAAAAAAAAGAAAAAAAATTTTAGCCTAGCAAAATTTATATTTATTATTATTTTAATTGGTTTATTTGTTTATACTTATGGGACTTATATTGAACCTAAACAAATAAAAATTAAAGAATATAAAATTCAAAATAGTAATATTAGTGATAATTTTGATGGTTTTAAAATTATAGGTATCAGTGACATCCACTATGGCAAATATTTTACTCATAATGATTTAAAAAAATTAGTTAATAAAATTAATGATTTAAATCCTGATATTGTCGTGTTTACAGGTGATTTAATTGATAATAATACTAAAATGACTACTAGTATGGTTAACGATATTGCAGGGGAACTTAAAAAAATATCTACTACTAGTGGAAAATATATTATTAGTGGTGAAGATGATACTAAGTTCGATGAATGGGAAAATATTATTACTGGCGGTGAATTTGTAAATTTAAATAATAACTATGATACTATTTATAAGAATGGATATGATAGTATTTTAATTGCTGGTGTCAGCTCATTTGATGATAAAGAATCTATTATAAATAAAAACCAAAAGACCCAAAATTATATAAATTCTTTTGAAAAAGATGGCCCATTATATAAAATTTTGTTAATGCATGAGCCTGATTATATTGATGACTTAGAAGACAACAAATATGATTTAATTTTGGCTGGTCATTCACATGGTGGTCAAATCGGAATACCTGGCATAAACGAATTGTTCATTCCCGAAGGTGCACATAAATATTCTAATGGTCATTATAACTTAAAAAATGGTGATCTATATGTATCAAGCGGAATTGGAATTTCTAACATTAATTTTAGATTTTTACAAATGCCGACTATTGATGTTTATCGTCTTATCAAAACAAAATAAAATCACTTTTCAGTGATTTTTTTATAATTTTATTTAGGTTGTTTGGCTTTAGGTAATATATTGCAAAGACTTACATTTTTTTTAAAAGTGTAAAGTTTTTTTGGTTAGCTTAACTACATTTTCTATATGATAAGTGTTTGGAAACATTTCCACTGGCGTGATTTCTTCTATATTATAGTTCTCATTTAATAATTTTAAGTCTCTCGCAAGGGTTATTGGATCACATGAAATATATACTAATACTTCAGGATTTATTTTTAATATATCTTTAATACCTTCTTTAGTAAGTCCATTTCGTGGTGGATCAACTATGATTTTATCTGCCTTTAATTTTTTTATTTCTTCACCCGCATCACCACATATAAATTCTACATTATTTACATTGTTTATTTTTTTATTTATTTTAGCACATTTTACCGCTTCTTTATTTATTTCAATACCAATTACTTTTTTAAAATACTCACTTAATAATAAACTAATTGTCCCAGTTCCGCAATATAAATCTAATACAATTTTATTTTTATCTTGTTCTAAGTAATTTAATGCTATATCATATAGCTTTTCAGTCATGTATTTATTTATTTGAAAAAATGAATCTTTTGATATATTAAAGGTTAAACCCTTTAAAGTTGTTTGAATATATTTTTCTCCTTTAATTAGTTTATCATTTATATAAATAATATCTACATATTTTTTTATATTTGTTATATCCATTTCGCCATTAATCATAATCATTAATTGGTTAAAATCTTTAATGGTTATTTCATTTACTTTTGATAAATCTTCTTCGTTTAAAATTTCTATTAAATCATTTACTTTTTCACTTACTAGCTCGCATCTATCTATAGGAATAAAGTCATTAGTATTATTTGAAAAATATCCTACCTTTTTATTGACTTTTAAGGTTATTTTATTGCGATAATGGTTAATACTATTATCATAGACTATATTATTTATTTTAGCATTTATATTGCCAAATTTTTTTAAAATATCTTTAACTTTGTTTTGCTTATATTCTAGCTGTTTTTGATAATTTAAATGTTTTAAATGACAACCACAGTTTTCGTAGGGACATTTGGGTTTTACTCTATCATTACTTTCATTAATAAGTTTTAGTAACTTTCCTTCAGCATACTTTTTTTTATTAGTTATTATTTTTACTATTGCCTCTTCATTGGGTAAAAGATTAGGAATAAAAGTTATTTTTTCATTTATTTTAACAATACCTCTCCCTTTATCATCTAATCTAAGGCATCTTACTTCATGTTTCATAAGTATTCTCCTTTTAAATATTTAGCTCTTTTAATATTTCAGTAAATGATGTATTATTTGTACAAACAACATCAAAATTTTGTTTATATACTTCTAGATTTTCTTTTTCATTTGTATCTAAAAATCCTATTTTAAGAGCATTTTCCCTATCGTTTTCTTTAGCCATTCTAATATCAAAAATTGTATCACCTAATAAAATTATATTATGTCTATTTTGAATTTCTTGTTTAATATTTTTAGGAAGCACGATACTGTCTTTATTTCCTATATGAACTATCTCTCCTTCTATTTTTGAAAGTATATCATTTTCAAAAGTAAAGGTATTCGAAATGACATGAATATTTTGAAAATCACAATTATTATTTCTTAGAAATTCATTTATAAAGTTCCCAATTCCAGCAGATATAATTATAATTGGTATATTTCTTTCATTCATTTCTTTAAAAAAGGCTTGTGCTCCTTCTCTAAATTTCATTAATCCTTGATTTTGACTAACCTCATCAAATATTTGCTTAGATATTTTATAACTGACTAATAGATTTAAATGTTTTTCAAACCATTCTAACATATACTTATTTTTAAGTTCTCTATCTATCTTTTCATCTAATTCAATTTTCCTATAATAATCATAAAGTTTTTGTCTTTCGTTAATATACTCTTTAGAAACTAATTTACTTTTAGCTAATACTCCCCATAATGGTGTACTGTCACTACTAGTAATTGTTCTGTCAAAGTCAGCTAAAATATAAATACTATCATCTTTCCAATTTTTAATTTTGTCTATTTTTTCTTTATTATAAATAATCATAAGTGTGCTCCTTTTCTTTTAATAGTATATCATATTTTATATTAATTGCTTATATTTTCCTGTTTTTTCACCATAATAGTTTGTAGGTGGTAGAATGGAAAAAATTAATAAAAAGGTTAGTTCTGTTATTAAACAGATTAAAAAATTATATGGTAATAGTGGTGATTTAAATACTAGAGTTATCAAGATTCATGGAGTGGATGTTGGTGTTTTATTTATGGAAAGTTCTAGTGGCCCTGGTGATATTAGTGATCGCATTATTAAAAGTATAGATTTTTTAACTGATGGTGATATTTATGAAAATCTTTATGAGCATTTGAAAAATAATATTTTTAATTCACAGGTTTTAACAACTAAGGACTTTAGTAGGTTTGCTTATTATTTATCTAGCGGTTTTACAATTATTGTAGTAGATGGTCATGATGAAGCGATTGTTATGGAGACTCGTGCAGAACTTGACCGTGGAGTTACTGAGTCTACTAGTGAACCTATTTTAAGGGGACCTAAAGATAGTTTTACAGAAAGTCATTCCAAAAATCTAGGATTAGTGCGCAAAAGAATTAAAGATCCTAATTTATGGTTTGATGAAGTAAAAGTTGGTAAGCGTACTGAAACTCGCGTTACTATTGCTTATCTAAATGATGTAACTGATAAAAATACGGTTTCGGAAATTAAAAGGATTTTAGAAGCTATTGATGTTGATGGCATTTTGGATAGTGGTAATATTAAAGAATATCTACTTAAACAAAAATCTACTTTTCCACAAATTTTAAGTACAGAAAGACCTGATTTAGTTTGTCAATCAATTTTAAATGGAAAGGTAGCAATAATTGTTGAAAACACACCTTTTGTTTTGATTTTACCTAATGTATTTATTGACTTTATGCACACTTCAGAAGATCAATATCAAAAACCCGTCAATATAAGTTTTACTCGTGCATTAAAGGTTTTTGCCCTTATTGTTACTTTATTTACACCAGCTATTTATATTGCAATTACAACCTTTGATCAAACTGCTGTTCCAGATAAACTTTTAATTTCTCTCGCAGTTCAAAGAAGTGGCGTTCCATTTCCAACTTTTTTTGAAATTATTCTTCTTATGATTATTTTTGAAATCTTAAGAGAAGGTGATGTTAGATCTCCTTCTAATATGGGAACTTCAATGAGTATTGTTGGAGCTTTAGTTCTCGGTCAAGCGGCAGTTGATGCAGGAATTGTTTCTCCTATTGCGGTTATCGTTATTGCAATAACATCCATTTGTAGTTTGATTTTTAATGATATTGATTTTATGAATGGTATTAGGGCTTGGCGTTTTATATTTATTTTATCGGCTACTTTCTTTGGACTAATTGGTCTTGTGGCTTCTGGACTTATTTGGCTACTTAAACTTTCTTCTTTGGAATCTTTTGGTGTCCCGTTTACTGCCCCTTTTAGTCCATTAATAAAGGCTAGTCAAAAAGATGCGATTGTGCGTTTTCCACTTCCTAAAATTTTTAGAAGACCAGGATATTTAAATAATAATGATATTATCAAACAAGGAGGTAAGGATGAAAAATAAAATTATTTTACTATTGGTTTGTATTCTTATGGTTTGTGGTTGTAGTAATTATCGCGAGCTTGACGATTTGGCTATTATTACAGCTATTGCGATTGATAAAAGTAGCGACGGAAAATATGAACTTAGTTTTTTGATTGCCAATTCACCTAAAGCTCAAACTAGTAGTAAAGAAGGAGAAGCAAAAACTACTGTTTTTTCTGGCAAGGGCAAAACTTTAACTGAAGCTGCGAATAGTGTTGATAGTAAAAGTCCTAAAACTTTATATTATGGGCATATTAATGTTGTAATTATTTCTGAAGAAATTGCTCGTGAAGGATTTCTTAATATAGCTGATTGGCTACTTCGAAGTCCTGAAACTCGCAAACAATTTTATTTGATGCAGTCAAAAGATACGGATGCTAAAAACATTTTAAAAATTGTTGAGCCTTTAGAAGCTACACCTTCTCAAAGTATTACTTCTTTAATTGAATCTAATATTAATTCACAGTCTATTACAACTACGATTAGTTATAGTCCGTTTATTGAAAAAGTTTTAGAAAAGGGTTATGATCCTATTTTGCCATCTATTTCAGTTGATGGAAAGATTTCTAAGGGAAGTTCTGAAAAGAATTTAGAAAAAACTGAGCCAACCTCTTATTTAAAACTTGATGATACAGCTATTTTTCGTGAGGATAAATTTGTAGGATATGTTGGCAGAAAAGATAGCCAATCTATTAATGTTTTAAATGACAGTGTTCATGAGCTGAAAATTGATTTTAAACATGAGGCGAACGATATTGTTTATACTTCCAATAGTATTAAAACATCGACTAAATTAGTTGATGAAAATCATGTTAAAATTAATATTAAAGGTAGTGGTTTTGTTTCTGAAGTTAATGGAAAGGTAAGTTTAGAAAAGGTTTCTACTGTTAAAAAGCTAGAAAAGAATTTAGAAAATGCTTTAACTAAACAACTTTATAAAACTTTAGATAAATTACAAAATGAGTTTAAGTGCGATGTATTTGGTTTTGGTAATAAAATTTATGGTAAATATCCTAAAATTTGGGATAAAATTGAAAATAAATGGAATGATAAGTATTATCCTAAATTAAAGATTGATATTAATGCTGATTTGACTATTGAATCTTCTGGCTCGCTTAACCGTAGTATTGAGGAGGTTAGATCATGAAAAAAATAAGTTCAATGGAGTATAATAGTTTAGTTTGGTTTTTAATTCGTGCAGGATATATTGGGGTTAGTATTAGTAGTTTAATTATGATTAGTAGGCGTGATTCATGGCTTAGTGGATTAATTGCATTACTGTTGGGTTTAATTCCCTTTGCAATGTTTTGTTATTTACAAAATTATGATGATAAAAAAAATATCTGTGATTTAAATGTTTATTTGTTTGGAAAGTTTGGAAAGTTTATTAATATCATTTTAGCATTGGGTGTTTTATTTGTCGCCCAGATTGCCTTTTTAGACATGACCCATTTTATTAATTCACAATTTCTATATAAAACTCCTGTTTGGGTTATTTCTATTGTTTTTATTATTCCTTTAGCCTATAGTTTGTTTAAAGGAATAAATGCAGTTTCTAGAACTAGTCTTCTTTTATTTTATGTAGTTATTGCGGTTATTATATTTATTATTTTGGGTATCTTTAGTGGTGTTGAACTTGAAAATTTAAAACCTGTATTTACCACTGATGGCGCTTCTATTATTCATGGGGCTTTAATTTTAGTGGCTTATAATGTTTTGCCGTTATTCTTTTTATTAATTATTCCTAAAAATAAACTTACTGGTTATAGCCCTAAAAAGAGTTTAGTATTTTATTTTTTAGCAATGATTAGCATTGTTAATGCGGCGTTTATGACTATTGGTATTTTTGGTTTGGAGTTATCTTTACTTTATGAGTATCCTGAATTTCATTTACTTAAAAAAGTTCAAATTGGGAATTTTGTTGATAGGGTTGAAAGCATTTTATCAATGGAATGGATTTTAGCTTTATTTGTTTTAATTATGATAGCTATTTATTTTGTTAGTAGAACTTTTGAACAAACATTTAAGGCTAAAGAAAAAACAAATAACATTTTTAAAATTATTATTTGTTTATTCCTTCTTATTGTTAACCAATTTATTTTTACTACTAATGGATCTGCAAATGATTTCTTTAAAGATGATATGCTAGTTATTATGTTTGTTATTTTCTTCTTTATTCCATTATGTAGTGTGATTGCCTGTAAGTTAAAACATTTTCATAATAAGAATAATACTTGAAACGATAATTGCAGAAATTAATACGAAAACAATTAAGAAATTTAATATTCTTCCTTTTTTCTTTCCTTCCCCTTCAAAGTCTGATTTACTAAGTTTTAAACTGGAAGTAAAGAAAGAACGATCATAAGTAGGTTCATTTGAATCTACTTTTTGTATTTCTTTATATGATTCTTCATTTTCTATTAATGATTTAATATCTTTTATTTCACCGATTTGGGTATCATCATCTTTTAAATCACTTAATAAATCGGCAGCTAAATCTTCATCTTTGATTTTATTTAGCATACTTGTATTGGTGATAGTATGAATTAGTTCTTTTAATTCTTCTTCCCCTTCTTCTATGTAATCTTCTTTTTCTATTTTCTCTTTTAAGTCTATATTTTTTAAAATATTATACTGAGTATTTTTTAATACCCTTTCTTTATCATCAGGTTCTTTGTTTTCTTTCGCTTCTTTTAAGATATCTCTGATATCATAGTTTTTTTCTCCCATATCAGCAAATGTTCTTTGAATCGTGGGTTTTGGTTTTTCTGGTTTATACTCTCCTGTAATACGGCGAAATTGTCTTTCTTTTTGATAATTTTCTCTGTTTTTTAACATTTCTTTTACTTTTGTGATATCTACTTGGTTGGCATTATCTATAGAGGCAATACCTTCAATATTTGAATATTTACTACCAGTATAAATTTCACCATATAAATCTTTATTTCGTGAGCTACGAGATCCAATACTTGAATCTGTTCTAGCATTTTTATAATACTTTTGCATACGAGTTGCCATGATACCACCTCTAGTATTAATTCTATCACATTTTAAGTAATTTTTAAAGTAGTGGTTGCAATTTATAATGTTTTTAATTATAATTGTGTATAGGAGGAATATTATGGAAAAAGTGCATGTTGAAAAAGATTTATGTATCGCTTGTGGTTCATGTGTAGCTATGTGCCCAGAGCATTTTGAATTTGATGATGATAATTTAGCTAAGGCTATTAATGATAGTGTTGATGATGAAGTTAGGGATGCAGCTGAGGCATGTCCTACTGAAGCTATTGTTATTGAGGAAGAAGACGAATAGTCTTTTTTTATTATTTTTTATGTATTCTATTGACTACTAAAAGTTTTTTTGATATATTGTTAACAGGAGGTTGGTTATGAAAAAATTAATTAATGAGAAAAAACAAATGGAATTAGAATATAATTTGATTTGTGACTTTATAAAATTAAGAAAGGAATTAGGTCTTAGCCAGCAAAAAATGGCTGAAGACTGTGGAGTAATTCGCGAAATGATTGCGGTTATTGAAAATCAAGTTAAACATCCGCAAATCAATACTTTGATAAAAATATTAGAGCCTTTTGGATATACTTTATCAATTACTAAAATAAAGGAGGAAGATAATAATGAAAAATAATATTATAACTGTACAAAATATACCTGTTGGTGTGGTTATGGATGGTTCTAATGATTATATTTGTATTTCTGATTTAGCAAAAGCAAAGGCAGGGAACACAGTAGCAAAAGATGTTGTTAAGAATTGGCTTAGAAATAGAAATACTTTAGAATTTTTAGGAACATGGGAAAACATTTATAATCCAAATTTTAAAGGCGTCGAATTCGACTCCATTAAATCTAAAGCTGGTCTTCATACTTTTACTTTAAATCCGACTGAATGGGTAGAAAAAACTAATGCGATTGGAATATATGTCAAGCGCGGAAAATATGGTGGAACATATGCACATAAAGATATTGCTTTTGAGTTCGCTTCTGCTATTAGTCCAGTGTTTAAACTATATTTAATTAAGGAATTCCAAAGATTAAAAGAACTTGAAAATAAAAATAGGGACTGGAATGTTAAAAGATTACTTACTAAAACTAATTATTTAATTCATACTGATGCAATTAAAAATTATATTTTACCTCAAAAAGACTATTATAAAGATAAAAGTTGGTTAAAATATGCTGAAGAGGCAGATATTTTAAATGTTATTATATTTAAAACAACTGCAAAAGAATGGCGCGAATTAAATCCGTCGCTTGCTGATAAGTATAACATACGTGATTTTGCTACAATAAATGAATTAACTGTTTTATCTAATTTAGAGTCACATAATGCAGAACTAATTAAAAATGGCAAAACTAAGGAGGAAAGATTTACGATTTTATCTTCTATCGCAAACTATCAGCTTGAAATATTGAATAAATCTACTGAAACAATAAAAATCCCTGAAAATGTATAAATCTTAATTTTGTGTTCTTTAGTTTTTTATTGATAAAAATGCAATCTAAAACCACTTATTTAAGTGGCTATTTTTTGGCTAAACTATATAATATTTTTACTTCTTTTGTGGTTAAATGTCTATATTCTCCTGAATTTAAACCTTTTAAATCAAGAAAGGCAAATCTTTCTCTTTTTAAACTTTCAACATTATAACCTATTTCTTCAAACATTCTTTTTACTTGGTGGTATTTTCCCTCATGAATAACAATCTCAACGATTGTTTTATTTTTTCTTCTATCTAGTTTTTTTATTTTTACTCTATCAGCTTTTGTTTTTTTACCATCAATTATTACTCCTGAAGATAATTTTTTTACTATTTGCGGATTTACAGCTGTATCTATTTTAGCTATATATTGTTTTTGGATTTCGTTTTTTGGGTGTATTAATAAATTAGTCAATTCTCCATCATTAGTGAGTAATAATAATCCACTTGTGTCATAGTCTAGTCTTCCAACAGGGTATAATCTGTTTTCGGTTTCGATTAAATCAACGACTGTTTTTCTTCCTTTTTCGTCGTTGGTTGTTGAAACTATACCTCTTGGTTTATAAAATAAAATATATTCTTTATTAGGGTATTCCAATTTATTTCCTTCAACTATTATAGTATCTGAAACGTTTGCTTTTGTCCCTAAATTAGTAACTATTTCACCATTAACTGAAACTTTTCCTTTTTCGATTAACTCTTCAGCTTTCCTTCTTGAACAGTATCCGTTATTTGCGATAATTTTTTGTAATCTTTCCATGTTTTTCACCTAGATAAATTATACATTAGGTTGTTTAAAAAAACAAGGGGACAATAAATAAACTTAAGATAACCGTCATTAAATCAGCAAGTAAGCCTGCCCATAAAGCATATTTTATTTTTTTAATACCTATAGTCCCAAAATATAAAGTTATTATATATAATGTTGTATCACTTGAGCCTTGAATAATGGAAGCTAAAATGCTTAAATAATTATCAGCACCATGTAGTGTATACATATCATTTAAAAGGGCCAAGCCAAAACTTCCTGACAGTGGCCTCATTACAGCTATTGGAAGAATTTCAAGAGGCACATTTATAAGATAGAATATTGGTTTTAAAAATCTAAACACCTCATCAATTAATCCGCTATTTGTAAATATATTTATTCCAAATATCATTGCAAGTAACGGTGGAAACATATTTAGGACCATTGGAAGGCCTTCTTTTGCTCCTTCAATAAAACTATCATATACGTCTATTTTCTTTCTAGCTCCATAAATAATAACAATTAAAACCAATACTGGTATAAATAGGTTTGATAATAATCTCATTTATATCTCCTAGCAAATATTCTGTCAATTATCAACCCAATAAATAATGAAATAAATGTTACTATTATACATGGAACTACAATACTGGTTGGATCTGTACTATCATGCATCATTCTTAGTGAAATTATAGTAGTTGGTACAAGAGTGACTCCACATGTATTAATTACTAAAAAGGTAATCATACTTCTACTTGCAGTATCTTTTTCTTTATTTAATTTTTGCATAGATTCCATAGCTTTTAATCCGAATGGTGTAGCAGCATTACCAAGTCCAAAAAGATTGGCAATTATATTTGATGATATTAAACCTATTGATTCATGACCCTTTGGAATTTCAGGGAATATTTTTGAAAGTAAAGGTGAAATAAATTTGGAAGCTTTATCTAATAGTCCTGATTTCTTAGCAATGTTCATTATTCCAAGCCAAATGGCTAAAAGTGGAAATATTTGAATTATTAAATCTAAGGTGGTTTTTCCACTTGAAAGTATTTGGGTATTTAAAACATCGGCTTTCCCATTTATAATTAAAAATAATGAGCCAGATACTATAAAAAATATCCAAAGTTTATTTATCATTTTTAAACCATGCTTTTATTTTTTGATATAAGGTTTGTGCTTTTGTTTTTTCTTTATTAACATAGATATTCTGGCTATTTACTTTTTTATCACCAATATACAAATTAACTGTCCCTACTTTATCACCATTTTTATACTTCCTATTCTTTTCTAATTTGTATTTTAAAGTAACTGCATCTTTTTCATTTTCTAATAATGGATATTTAAAATCTTGTTTTGTATATAGTGTATTATTTTTATAGTAAGTTTCACCTAATATTGAAATGTTTCCTTTATTTAAAAAGGTATATGAGGTATATTTTTTAAAGGCCTCTTCATAAAGCAACGTATGATCTTTCCAATCACTTCCATCATTAATTGTTACAACAGTTAAATTTAATCCATTTTTTGATGCAGTGGATACTAGTGTTCTTTTTGCTTTTTTTGTAAATCCTGTTTTTCCTCCTGTTGTATATTTATAAGTATTTAGTAATTTATTTTTATTATGCCATTTATAAACGTTTTTATTTGTTTTAACTGTTCTTACTTTAGTACCCGTAATTGTTTTAAAATCTTCATTTTGCATCGCATAGCTCATAAGAAGCGCCATATCGTAAGCAGATGAAATGTTAGCTTTTTCCTCATCTAGTCCACTAGGATTATTAAATTCAGTATCATTCATTCCTAGTATTCTTGCTTTTTCATTCATTTTAGTGACAAATTTTTCTGTACTACCAGCAACGTTTTTAGCAAGTACTAACGCAGCATCATTCCCACTTCTTAGCATTAGTCCATATAACAAATCCTCAATAGTTATTTTTTCTCCTTGCTTTACATATATACCTGAGCCATATGCTTTTAATATTTCATCACCAACAGTAATTGTTTTTTTTATATCTATATTTTCTATTGTAACTATAGCTGTCATTATTTTTGATATTGAGGCCACGCTTTGAGTATAATGAGCATTTTCTGCATAAAGTATTCTATTGTTATCAGTATCCATTAAAATAGCACCTTTAGCATTTGTATTAAAGGCATTAACATTTAACGGAATTAAAAGCACTAATAAAAATAATATTTTTTTCACTCTTCATCACCTAAATAAGTTTATGATAGTTTGTCTATTTTTATTAAAGAAAAAAGACTATATTATCCAGCATATAGTCCATTTATTTTATTTAAATCTTCATCGCTTAATTCGTTTATTTTCCATTCATCATTTTCTTTTGTTAATGAAAAATTAATAGTATAAGTAGATGTCTCTGTAACTTTTTTTATTTCGTCTAAACGATATGTACTAAATAAGGTTGCATCATAATTACCATCTTCGCCATTAAATTCATCTTTATTTTCACTCTTATAGTTTTCAGCATCGGAAACTGATTTAGCATAATTTCTAACTGTTACTTCTGTTTCTACAGTTGCTTTATCTCCATCAATTTTTTCATCTTTAATTTCGTATTTTAAATCTTTATAATGTTTTTCCATAAACTCTCTATAGTTTTTACGATCGTTATCACTTAATGTTGTATCAGCTGCAAGTACACTATCTAAATCTTCCATTACTGAATTGTCTAATGTTTGGTAATTGTTTAAAAAGGCTTCTACTTTTTTTGTTGGTGTATTATCCATATTTGAATCACACCCAGTTAAAACTAATAAGCATGATGTTAGTACTAATAAAAACTTTTTCATAACTTCCCTCCTTAATTATATTGTGGGAAGTTCTAAATGTTTTATACAATTATTTTTTATTTTTTCTATTTTTTTCTATTTTTTGAATTCCTTCTTCTATATTGTTTCCTATTTTTCTTACTTCATCTTTAATTTTTATTTTTAAATTAGGGAAAGCATCTACTAAACGCTTTGTAAAGAATGATTTGCTTTTTAGAAGTTCCTTTACTTTAGCAGATATTTCATCAGTCGCATCTTTAGCACCAGTTAATCCTATTTTTTTTATTTTTGAAATTATTGAGAATGATAATACTGTATCTATTACTAATAATATGGCCAATATAATCGCGATTATTTGTAATATGGTATTTGGTATCATGCTTAATAGATGTGTAAAAAATGGATTTAAAAAATGAATCATTAATACACCAAGAAGTCCAAATCCAACGCTTGTTTTTAAACATATTCTACCGTTAAGATTATATTTGTCATGACTATAATCCCACCAACGAACTTTAAATATTTTTTCCATAATATAACTTGTAAAATATTCTAAGGCAGCACCTAATACTGTAGCCAATATAAACAATACTGGTATATCGCTGTGATATTTAGCTAAAACTATCGTTATTAATAATGCACCACAACCATAAATTGGACAAATGGGTCCAATTAAGAAACCTCTATCAACTATTTTCTTTTCTTTAACACTAACTAATATTTCTTCCATTACCCATCCTAAAAAGGAATAGATTATAAATAATAAAAATAATGTTTCTAAATTCATACACACCACTCACTTCTAGTCTTATTCTATCATGTTTTTACGTTAAAAACAATTTTAAAGGATAGATATAAATTATACCTACCCTTTAAATTTACTGGCAACACTTTCTATTTCTTGTAATTCAAATCTATATTTTTGTTTTACGTTTGGATATTTATTATGGTCGATCTCACTTAAAAACATATTTATTTCTCTAAGCCAAAGGCTATTATCACCATATAATTTCCTATATACAACATATTTATCATTTGTTTCAGAATGATTGGCAATATCTTCTACTATATAATAATCTCCTTTAAAGTGTCTATAAATTCCGTTTATTTTTATTTCTCTCATTTTTACTCACCCACTTTATTATACCATAATTAAAAACCGAAACATATTGTTTCGGCTTTAGTATGACTTTATTAAATTTCCATTAACATATACATCTGTACGAATTAAAGGATCAATATTTGTTACACGATTACATTGATAAATTTTTTCAGTGTATGATTTTGTCTCAGCATCAAATTGTTCAACAACAGAATAGTAAGTCAATTTATTATTTTTATAATATTCTACTCTTAATAAGGTTATATTATCATTAGCATAAATAGAGGTGGTTCTATCATAATAAATTGTTGGAGTTTTTACCTCTGAAGTTGTAGTTGTACTAGTCTGTTTATTTGTACTTACGTTATTATTTGTATTTCTTGATTGAGAACTAGTAGCAACTTGTTTATTTGTATTATTACTTGATTTTTCTGATTCAGGATTATTGGTTGCCTGTTTATTTTGATCATTATTATTTTGAGAATTATCACTTGACTTTTGTTCATCAGATACTGAATCTAATTCTTTATCAGTATCTTTTTTGTTTGTGTTTTGGGAATCTAGTGTTACATCTTTTATATTATCTTCTTTTGTATTAGAAGCTTGCGACTTTCTACTTGCAGTTTGTTCACTATTTAACATAGGTAAAGTGGCAGTTGAAACACCACCAATTACAGCTACTGCTAGAAACATCATTGTTAGTTTACTTAGGAAAATTTTATACATATTTCATCCCTCCTAATTACCATTATTATAGCATATATTTTTAAAATTGATACCATCATTATAGCATATATTTTTAAAATTGATACCATCTAAATAAAAATATATTAAAACCGCCTAATTTCAGCGGTTATTTTCAAATTGGTGGAGGCGGGGAGAATCGAACTCCCGTCCAAATACACTTCCAAAAAAATATCTACAAGTTTAGTTAGCTAAGATATGTCCTAATAAATAAAGTAGCTAACAACTAATTTATTAGTAAGCCTATAAATTTCGTTATTATCTCTAGGCTAGATAATAATATATCCCATTAAATATGAGCCCTTTAAATTCCTCATGGGAGAAGGAAAGAAAAGAGCAGCTTCGACTTTTTCTTAAGCGAATGCTAATTGGCCATTATAGCCTTCATTTTTTCCAGTTATATTTAACTGTGTATTTTTACGAGTACCCTCGACTTGCAATTTTAATCTCCATATATCTGTCGAAACCAGGCGCCCCCAAGTAAGAAATATTATATCATATTTTATTTTATGTGTAAAATTTATAAATTTTACTTGGTGTTAACAATTTGTTATGCTATAATTTTTATAGGAACATTTAATAGTTGGGTGGAGCCTACTTTCTAAAAAAAGAAAGGAGGCGATATTATGAATAAAAAAGATTGCTTAATCTTTTCTTTACTCATTATCATCCTTCTTTTACTAATACTGTTATTTATAACTTTATTATAAAAGAACTCCACCTAACTCAGCAATGATTTAGGTGGAACCAAAACAATGGCTACATCCAACATGCGACAATTAAATGTTCCTTTTTTATTGTGTGCAAATTGCTTTGCTTACATACACATTATATCATATTTTATTTTGCGTGTAAATATTACCTCTTTAGTCTAGCTCTAATATCTCTTTCAATATCTTTTTGTTTGATACTTTCTCTTTTGTCGTAATCTTTTTTACCTTTTGCAACACCTAATAATATTTTAGCTTTACCATTTTTAAAATAAAGTTTAATAGGTACTAAAGTATATCCTTCTAATTTAATTTTATCGCGTAATTTTAATATTTCTTTTTTATGAAGTAATAACTTTCTAGTTCTTGTTTCATCATGATTAAAAATATTCCCTTTATCATAGTGGCTTATATGCATATTTATAATTATTGCTTCACCATTCTTTATAGTTGCATAACTATCTTTTAAGTTTGCCTTCCCATCTCTTATAGATTTTATTTCTGTTCCAGTTAAAACAATACCCGCTTCTATGGTATCAAATATTTGATAATCGTATTTAGCTTTCCTGTTGTTTATTTCCATCTTTATCACCTTTTTTTGCTAATTTGAAATTTATTAGACCTTTGTCTTTGATGACACTATCAACTATTATATCAACTTTTTGTCCAACCATATATCTTTTTTTTGTTCTTTTACCGATTAAGCTAAATGTTTGTTCTTGATAGAAGTAGTAATCATCATCTAAGTCATCTATTCTTATCATACCTTCAACTAGATTTGGAAGTTCAACATACATTCCATAATTGGTTACTGTATCGATTACTCCTCTAAATGTTTCTCCAATATGACCTTCCATGTATTCGGCCATTTTCATATCGGTAACATCTCTTTCACATTCAACTGCAGCTCTTTCTCTTTCCGATGATTGAATAGCTATTTGTGGTAATTCTTGATTATAATAATTAATAGTTTCATTATTTATTTGATGTTTAAATAGATATGTTCTAAGTAATCTATGAACTGTTAAATCAGGGAATCTTCTAATTGGTGAAGTGAAATGGGTATAACATTTACTAGCTAAACCAAAGTGTCCAATATTAGTAGGATCATAAACAGCTTTTTTCATACATCTAAGTAGCATAGTTGATAAAATAGGATATTCTTCTTTATCTTTTAATTGTTTTAATATTCCTTGTATAGTTTGTGGGGTTATTTTTCTTAAATTAGCATTTACTTTATAACCTAGAACACCTACAAATTTTAAAAAGTTTTGTAGTTTTTCTTCTTCTGGTATTCCATGAACACGATATATAAATGGAAGAGTCATATATGTAATTGTAGTAGCAACAGCTTCATTGGCAGCTATCATGAAGTCTTCAATAAGTTTTTCCCCTTCTCCTCTTTCACGTTTTTGGATATCTATTGCTTTACCTTTTTCATCAACTATTATTTTTGCTTCATCAGTATCAAAATCTATATAACCTCTTTGGATTTTGTTTTTTCTAATTATTTTAGCAAGCTCATGCATTAATTTTAATTTATCAGCGTATGGCTCATAACCTTCTGGGATTATATTTTCTTCAATAACTTTATTAACTTTTTTATATGTCATTTGAATTCTTGATTTAATAACGCTTTCAAATATTTCATTTGTAATTGTGCTACCTTTATCATCTATTTCCATTACACACGAGATAGCAAGTCTATCAACATTTGGATTTAATGAACATATCCCGTTTGATAATTGATGAGGAAGCATTGGGATTACTCTATCAGCTAAATAAGAACTTGTTCCTCTATTGTATGCTTCTTTTCCTAATGCGGTATTTTCTTTTACGTAATATGAAACATCAGCTATATGTACCCCCAATAAATAATTACCATTTTCTAATTTTTTTATACTTATGGCATCATCGATATCTTTAGTGTCATCACCATCAATTGTGAATATTGTTTCATTTCTTAAATCTCTTCTATTTTTTATTTCTTCAGGTTTTACTTCTGTAGGAATATTTTCTAATTCTTTTAATACTTCATCTGGGAAGATATCATTTATGTTGTATTTAGCAGCTATTGATAATATATCTACACCAGGGTCATCTTTATGTCCTAATATTCTAACTACTTTTCCTTTATAATAATTTGTTTTATTTATATTACCATCTATTTTTACTACTACTTTATGCCCTGGAACTGCTCCTTTAGTATCTTCTTCATCTATTTCAATTATTATATTTAATTTATCATCATCTAAATCAATATAGTGTTTTTCATCTTTTGTGTAGAATTCTCCGACTATTAAATTATTTAAATTTCTTTCATTGATAGATCTAACTACAGCTTCATGTTTTTGATCATCTATTACACTTATTACGACAATATCACCATTGATTCCACCATTAATATTATTTTTAGATACATAATAATCTTTTTCTTCACCTTCAACAACGACAAAACCAAAGCCTTTTGGATTTACTATAAGAGTTCCTATTTTTTGACTTTTATCATTGAACTTTTCATATTTACCTTTATTGGTAACTCTTATTTTTAGGTTTTTTTGAAGTTCAACTAATGTTTTAGGTAACTGTTCTTTTTCTTCATCTTCTAATTTTTCTTCTATTTCTTCATAGGTTATTGCTTTATTTTGACCTGTTATTATTTCATATATTTTTTCTTCCATGAATTATTCACCTCTATTATTTATTATAGTCTATTTTTGGTAAAAAATATAGTATTTAGACAAATTAAAACAGTTTAACGGGTGATTTGGTGTAGATTATTGAGCTTTGATAAGTTGTTTTTTATTAATTCTGTGTGATTCTACGGAATTAAAATTTGCATTATTTATTCATTTTCAAGGAATAAAAAATACATATCTAGATAACTTATAATCTACTATATGTCTAGATTTTGCATTACTAGGCATCTCTACCGTTTTCCTGACTTCAGGAAAATGGTCTATTTATCAATTATTTTATCTTTTTTTACTGCAAATATATGTTTTAAAAATTTCAATGTTTTTGTTTCTACTAATTTTAGATTTTCAGCAGTTAAAACTATATCGTTATTGTTTATGTTTTTATAGGTATTTAATAATCGTTGTATAGATATTGTTCTTATTTGGTCAAGAAGTGCAATAGAATCTGTTTGATCTATATAAATCAAAGTTTGATGTTTAAGTTTTAAATGATTACGTTTATCAAATGCTTCTTTGGTTTTAAAATGTTTTTCTTTTGGACTAGTTAAGGGTATACAAAAAACCATATTTGAAATATGCGGAATGGTAAAAACAATCCCCAGATGAATATTATTAATTTCTGTTCCTTTATGTCCTTTAAAATTTATGTGATATATTTGTCCGTTTTTCATATACTCCCCCCTAATATAAAAATAAAGAGAACCCTATTTAATAGAGTTCTCTATCAGTGAATAGTCTTATATGTTCTTCGAGATAAGCTCTTCACAATGCTATCCATGATGCAATTATTTGATTGGCTTATATGTTCTTCGGGATAACCCTTCACAATGCAATCAATTACATAATTACTTATGTGTTACTATATTAACACATATTTTATAGAAAGTCAATTTATCTAACTTTCAACTCTATTATATGTTTTTTGTTTTAATTTATACTAATATATTTATGTTTTCTAGTATTTTTTATCACTTTTACTATTTTGTGAATTTTGTTTAGTTGCGTTACCTACTTTTACGATTTTGGAGTTTACTCCAAAATGGAAATCATGCTTTTGTTGCTTTGCGAACACGTTATTTGGACATTACTATCGTTTTGTTGAATTCAACAAAACGGTCTAAATTATTGATTTTACTACCATTACAGGTTATTATAAATTAATTTATAACTTTCTTGAAACTTTTCCATTCTTTGTATTCTAACATATTGGTTCCCCTTTACTTATGATATTTACTACATTTCAATTATAATAAATGCTCGCTGATGTTGTCAATAACTTTTTGTTAATTTTTGTAATACAATAAAAGTTTTACGGTTAATCGTAAAACTTTATATATTATTTTAATTTTGTTTTTATTACATAATAGATACTAAATGCGATTGAACCAAAGAAGGCAACTATCATATCCCACATAGTATCTGATACACCAGTAGCAGCAACTCTTTGAGCATCTCCACCGAATAAGTAATTGCAAGTAAATTCAAATACTTCCCATAGTCCTGCACATAACCAAGTAAACGATAATATAAATATTATATTAAATACTAGATGTTTTGATTTATTATATTGTAATATTACAGCTGCTACATAAGCAGTTAATACTCCTGATATTGTATGAGTAACTTTATCAAAGCCTTCCCATTTATTATAATATTCGGCTGTTACACCTAAATAATGGGCAAGGAAAATAAAGATAATCCAAATTGTTTTACAACCATCTGGTAATTTTATTTTAAATATTTTTTCGATTATATATGGTAGAAAAATTGTAAAAACAATACTTGTGTCTTTTAAAACGACAACTATTCCTTTATCAAATTCTCCTACTATTGTAAATGCACTACAAATTAGTGTTATTACTATCAGTAATATGTTTAGTTTCTTCATGTTCTATTCCTTCCATTTCTACACCATTGATTGAATTAAATCTTTTGGTGATTTTTTCTGTTGTTGTATGGATATCTTTAACGTCTTTACTAACTGTATCTATACTTCTTGATAGTTTATCCCATCTATCTTTATAACGTTTAAATTCATCATCTAATAATCTTAATTCTGTTTGAATTACTTTTGTATATTTATCTCTTTCAACATTTTTCATAATTATTTGTAATGTTGTTAAAGTACTCATTAAAGTAGTTGGGCCTGTAATCCATACTCTTTTCTTATAAGCATAATCCATTATATCTTGATGATATGCATTTACTTCAGCAAATATTGCTTCAGCTGGTAAGAAAAGAATTGCTTGATCGGTTGTCTCTCCTGGAATGATATATTTATTAGCGATAGCATCAATATGTTTTTTCATATCTTGTTTGAATAATTTTTCTGATTCATTTCTTCTTGGATTATTTTTATCTACCATGTTTTGATAGTTTTCTAATGGAAATTTTGAATCGATTGCAATAAGACCTAAAGGTTCTGGAGCTTTTACTACTGAATCAGCTATAGTTCCATTACTTAATGTATATTGCAAGCTATAAACTTTTTCATTATTAGCTCCGAAAATATTTTCTAATATATGTTTTAAATTAATTTCTCCAAATATTCCTCTTGTTTTTTTATCGGTTAATACTGTTTGAAGTGAAACAATATCATTTGATAATGTATCAATTTTCTTTTGGGCTTCATCTATTTTTGAAAGTCTTTCTAAAACGGAAGCAAATGTTTTATTGGTTTTTTCAAAGTTTTGATCTAATCTTTCATTTACTTTGTCGTTGATTTGATTCAATCTATTTTCAATTTTTTCATTTAGTTTTTCAAAGTTTTCATTTGTATTTTGCGCTAAATCACTCTTAAATATTCCAAGTTCTTTCACTACTTCTGTTTCTAATTTTCCTAATCTTTCTGTTATATTTGATTCATTTATATTTTTTGTTAATGAGATAACACTAACTATTAATATTACTACTAATAAACCTATTATTATATATTCCATTTTACCATCTTCCTATCTCTTTTCATTATATCTTATATAATACTAGGTTTCAAGTTTCAAAAGAAAAAAAGTATATGATTTATATACTTTTTAGTATACTTCTTCTGTTTCTATTTTTGGTTCTTTACATAGTTCAAACATTTCTACTTCTAAGGTTTGGGCAATTTTCCAAAGTGTACCTAGTGAGAATGTTTGATGTACATTATTTTCAATATTTGAAATAAATTGTTTAGAATATGTACTTTTTTCTGCTAATTGCTTTTGTGTCCACCCTTTTTGCCTTCTAAATTTTCTAATATTTTTACCTACAAAATCATATACATAATTTTCATCATTTCTATCAAATCTCATATTACCACCAATATTATTTTCCCATATTTTTCCAATTTATTGGTGTTACAGTTCGTAGCATACTACTTGTTTACTAATTTTGTAATAACCAAGCTTCATAACCACCTATTACATTAATTGTGTTATATCCCCTACTTGTTAGTATTTGGCACACTTTCTGTGAAGTGATTCCGTGTCTACAGTAAAGATAATAGGTTTCGTTTTTATTTAAGTATTTGTCTGGTCTAATCATTAATTCTTTTGCCTCAATATTTTTAGCATTAGGTATATGTCTATTATTAAAATTTTCCCTACTTCTTATATCTATAATATTGGCATTTGGTATTTTTAATAAATTTAATACTGAAATATTCAAATTTATCACCTCAATATATTATATGAGGTTAATTATTATTATAAATTTAAATAACACAAAAAAAGCAAGAAAAATTCTTACTTTTATTGTTCATCGTCATCTTGGAAGAAATCATCAAAGAATTGATCATCAGTTATATAGTTATTACCCATAGGCTCTTCAGATTCTATATTTTTATTTATATTAGTTGTTATTTTATCTGCAAGTTCTTTTTTATTTCCTATTTCATGAACTATTTTTGGTTTTGCAGATTCCTTTTTTGGTGTTTTTTTCTTTGTTTCTTTTTTATTATTTTTTTCTTTAGGTGTGGATTCTTTTTTGATTGTTTCTTTTACTTTTTCTTCCACAGAGATTTCTTTTGGTGTTTCTGTTATTGTTACTGTTTCTTTTGTTTCTACTGACTCTTTGGTTTTATCTACTTTTGTTTTATTAAATTTTTCTTTCATTTCATCGGTCATAGGAACTGGAGCAACAAATTCAACATTAGGTATAGATGTTCTTGCTTTTGAAGCCCTAGCTTTTGAAGCTTTTTGTTTTTCTTCTTTTTCCATAACTTCTAATTCAGCAATTCTGGCATCAATTCTTTTAATCATTTCATCATAATTAATGTTTGGTGTTTTTCTAGGTTTTGAGGTCATATTTGGAATATTAGGCATAACTGATTTATTCATACTATTTCCAATTATTTCATTAATTCGTTCTTCCTTTTTCTTTCCAACATATCCTTTTAAATCAAAGATATGTACTGGTTCTTTTTCTCTTTGTGGATATAAGTCAAAGTTACCTCTTGGTTCAGTTTTATATAAATCTCCCCAATCCATTTCCCAATCCATTTTTAATTTTGTTCTAAATGGGTCTAGCCTACTTCTAAGTAAAATAATTTCTCCCATTTTTAATTTTTGTAAATCACTAACGGTAATAAGTGGTCTAGTTTCTTCTTTGGCTTTATCACCTTTACCACTTTTGACTTTTGTTTCGCCACACATTTTACTAATTTCTTCTAAAGCGGCAAGTTCTGTACTGATTAAATATATTATGTTATTACAGTTACCTCTAATTGTGTCAGCAACATTTTTACCATATTTTTCACTTAGTTGTGCAAAGTTTTGGATTACAAAGAAAAATCTCATTTTTCTACTACGGGCTGCTGATACCATGGTTACGATATCATTTAATTTAGGCATATTTGCAAACTCATCTAACAGAAAATTTGTTCTATATGGAAGTTTTCCTCCACAACTTTGTGCATAGTCTACTAAAGCTTCATAACATTGTTTTACGAAAATTGTTACTAATGAATGATAAGTTGTTTTTTCATCTTGAATAACAATAAATACTGCTGTTTTCTTTCTACCAATATCTTTTAAATCAAAATCACTATGTGAAAGCATTTCTGAAATGTTTTCTCTTGAAGCTATTTTAGTTAATTTTTCTTTGAATACTGATAGAATACTTCCTTTTGTATCGGCAGGGGCAATGATGGTTGAAGATGCCTTTATGTAAGCCGGTGAATCTGAGCCTTTTGAATTAAAATACTCATTAACAAATGTTGAATTTGGCCCACTTTTTTCTTCACCAACAGTTGTAAATGAATTTATACTATTTAAATTTATTTCATCTTCCTTAGCATCTTCAAATAATCCTAAACATATTCCAGAAAAGTAATCTGCTGAAGTATTTTCCCAAAATGGATCTTGATTATTAGTGTCGGCACTAACTAAAATATTAATAGCTAAGTCTTCTATGATTTCTTGAGCTTTATCTTTATTACCAGCTTTATAATATTGATAAGGTAAATGTAATGGATTCCAACCACTACCTCTTTGAGGGTCACGGAAGTTTAAGATTACTACATTATATCCTCTTTTTCTAAGCATTTCTGATGTTCCCTCATAAAGTTCACCTTTTGGATCAGTAATAATCATTGATTCATCATGTTTAGCTAGTGATTTAATAAGTGGGAACATTGTGATTTGTGATTTTCCGGCTCCAGTTGAACCAATAATAATATTATGTCCTTCACCATTATCTACCCACATTTTTTTACCATCATTAATTAATGGCATTCCACCGGCTTCGGCATTTTCGTCTTTAATATTTACTACTTCTATATCAGATTGGTTTTTAAGTTCCTTTTCACTTAACCACCTAGAATATCCTTTTTCTTTTTTAGATTCAGTAGAAAAACCTAAACCTTTTTCTCTATCAAAAAATCTATCTGATACACTTAAAACACTAGCAATTAAAGCAATAATATAAAGTACAATAGTTATTCCTAAAAAGCCTGGTTCAAAGGCTGGTAATGGATTAAATCCATGAAATGGATGGTCTACATCACCTGATGCAAATTGAGCTAGATTAAGAACTGCGATTGCAACAAAATAAAGTAATACTACTGCATATATTCCAAACATTATCCAATCTTTTTTTTCTGCTCTAAATTTTAGTTTCATACAAAAACCTCCTAATAAAATTGTTTAATAATATATCTTAATTTTTGTTCTTTTGTGTCTTGTTTTTTTACATAATTATTATAACATAAAAAAGTAATATTTTATATTACTTTTTATTGGTTTTGACAATCTTGTTTAAGTTCCCATTTGTCGTCTTTTATTTCATATAATTTATAACAGGAATCTAATGTAGGTAAATTTTTAATATTATATCCCATTATGACTTCATAGTGTTGATCATTATCAATATCTATAACGGAAATAAATGAATATGGCATTTCGTTTTCTTCTATTATTTGTACTTTTCCATTCTCATTTACCATATAAAACAAAGATTTAAAATTATAGTTTACAACATCTAACACATAATTAGTTGTTGTATATAAAGTTTCTGTTTTTCCATCATTATTAAAATCCAATTCTACTTTATAGGTATAATAATTACCGTTATTATTGGCTTTCGTTTTTTGTAAAGCTTTTTCTATATATTCGCTGTCCATTTCATCGGCTATTTCAATTTTATAATTTGGAAATGAGACATCTAGGTTATATGTTATTCCTATAAAATCCTCATAATTTAATTGATTATAATTTTTATCAAAATAATACCAGTTATTATTTTGATTTTGAATTATAATATTTTCATTTTTCGACTTTCCATGATATAAAGTAAATTCTTTTTTAAAAAAATCCTCTGGAATTTCATTTAATTGCTTCCATTTATTATTTTCTTTTTGCCATAGCAAATAATCTCCTATCATTAAATATCTTACACTTCGATCTTTTGTTAAACCAAAAATTATAATTGAACAAATTAATCCTATAAATATTATAATTATACTGTTTATAATTATTTTGTTTCTTTTTGAATTGTCCATAATCTTCACCTATTTTAATTATATTGATTAAATTTTTGGATGTCAATAAATTTTATAAATATATTTTTTTCTATTGCATAAATTTTTTTGTGTTGCTATAATTTATTATAGAGGTGAAGCTATGGAAGATAACCACACAAAATTTGAACTTTTTGTTAAACTAGGAAAGTTAGTATTTATTGTATTTTTAGCTTTGATAATTGTTTTTATTGGTTACAGAGTATATATGAAAAAACTTAATACTGATAAATTTTATGATTGCCTAAAATCCAATAATATGTTACCTAGTAAAATTGAAGATAATGATAAAAACGATATGGAGTATAGTACTTTTGATAATACGGAGTATTTACTAGTTAAAAGTATTAATGAAAATGATGGTAATCGCAACATGGATATTGTACTTTATTATAATAAGGATAATAATTCCATTAGAGGCGAACTAAGTATGCAAGGTAAAAATAAGGCTAATAATTTTGGAATATACTTGATTTATGGTGATTACAATATAAAAGCCGATAAATACGATTGCCAAATTGATCAAGATGATGGTTTTTCTTCTAGGTGTAATATACTTTTAAAAGAATCTAAGAAATTTTCTAAAGATGTAGAGCAATTAAGTAAATCTTGTAATGTAAATTTAAAATATGTTTCAAAGGAATCTATAAATAAAAAAATAGGATTGGTAAAAGAGTAATACCAAATCCTTTTTTATTAAGCTAATCTATCTAAATAACTTCCATAGTTTACTACATATTGAATTGGTTGTTCATTCCAATCAGCATAGGTTTTAGGTAATTCAACTGAATTATAGCCATTATATCCTTCCCATTCTACCATTGAAATACCAGGTTGATGATTAGAATATGTCGTCTGCTGATGCCCCCAAACACTTGGGGCATCGCTTCCTTTATGGTCAGTAATAACTAATTTAATTACTTTTCCATTAGCTAATACTACATCTACTGCATCCCCAGTATTTCCAAACATTGAACTTGTGGCAGCCAAATAGCGTCCATTTAATGTTGCAAGTCCATTATATGATTGGGTTCCAGCATTAACCCATGCACGATATACTCTACCTGCATCCCAACCGAGTGCAGCACCACCAGTAAGGAAATTAGTATATTCTACATCGTCAAAATGGATTCCCGATTGTCTCATTGTTCCCCCATTTCTTAATGGGCACTGTTCTGGGACATCAATTCTTGTACCTTCTCCTAAATCTGTAGAAAGACCATCAGCTGGCATTCCACAGTAATTGGCATTAGAAGAAGTCCCATTAATATCACTTGGCCCTGTACTACCAAAAGCAACATCGGTAGCATAGAAGGTATTATAAGATATTAAATTTCTTGATATTCCATCTCTATTTAATGCAGTTTCTAACGTAACTAATCCAACTCCAGATTCTGCAGCTGGATCCAACACATAAACTGTATCATTTTCTACGTGGTCTACAGCAACCCAGTGATTTGTCATTTGAATAATTACAAAAGTTTGGTTATTTTGACCACTAGCTGTATTTAATTCTTGTTCTATTTTTTTTGCGGCTGAAGTAATATCATCTCCATTTAGGCTTTGATTTGACTTATTCATTTTAAAATTAGATGCGGCTGAAGTCCATGTATCCCACTCTAAATTTCCATCACTAGTATATGAGGTATTCTTGACAAATACAGAAGGGTTAAAACTAGCCTGACTTAAAGAAGTCCCTGATTTTTTTATTAAATATGCCATTGCTGTAGATGTACATCCCGCAGACTTAATTGTTTCAGAACTTGATCCCAAAGATTCGTTTCCCCAAGTTTCATCATATTGTCGCCAATTTGTGGCATCTCCGCTTCCTATTGATTGGTATATACAATTATCTTGTTCATCGCCTCTAAATTCTTTGGCTAATTTGATAATTTCTTCAGCATACTTGTCTTTAATTGCTTGTTTTCTTTCGTCATCTTCTAAAGTTCTAACAGATGAATAAGTCCCACCAATATAACCTTGGGTACATACATTAGTCATGGTAACATAACGAGAAACTTTGTTTTGTATAGCAGTATCGCCATGGCCTTGTAAAAAGTCAGCGCCAAATTGAATTGGTGTAGCTGCTGTATCTACTGCAGCACCTACTCCACAAAAAATTGCATTAAATCCATTGGCTACAAGATCATTTTCTCCTGCCATGTTACCAATTAGTTTATTGCCTGCTAAGGCTTTTTTATAATTTTCATCACTGTATTTCCCTACCCAACTGCTAGAGTCTAACATTATTATAGTGGCAGCTAATAGTATATCAGTATTATCGCCATTTACTTGAGAATATTTTCCATCCTCTGTATTTTTTATTGTATCTGCAGTTTCTTTAAAGCTTGTCATATATTCTTTATAATCCTTTTTATCAAAATTAGGTTCATATGAATTAGTTATATATGACGTTAATTCTCCTCTATGGGATAAGGTAGCTAGCAATGCTGCTTCATCTGTTTGATTAGGAAATACTTGATGAATAATTTTAATTTTTTCTAAAAATTGTTTTTCTTTTAAATTAGCTTTTTCGTTATTATTAAAATAATCTGCTAAGACTGGTGTACAATTACAAAATATTACAATAAAAGAAATAAAAATAAATGAAATTATCTTTATTTTTCTTTTAATTTTATTTTGCATTTTACCACCACCTTAATATTTAAATTTTATTATTATTTTTTAATTTTATTGTTACTAATAAAATTATTAATACTAGTAAGAGTGCAAGGCCTCCATATATTATGAAAAGATCTTTTGATGCACTATTACGTTCTAAATTTTTTACAACATCTTTCATGCTTTGCTTTTTTTGCATGGTTATATTTATAGGTTTATTTTTATAATTTTCTTCATTAATATTCCATGTATAAGTATTACCGTTGACTTTATCAGCATTATTTTTTATTACTTTTAAATCTGTAGTTATATTTATTTGTGCTTCATCATTGCGCAAACCGTCATCCATATTTATACATGAAAACTCAGAACTTGTTGATATTTCTATTTGCTTATTTGTCTCATTTATATTAGCATTTTGATAACACCTTGTCACAAAATAGCCTTTGTTAATTGTATCAATATTTTGTGAATAATTAAATTTGAAATAATAATTTGAATTATCTTCAGTTAAAGAGCTATTATAAAATGTGGTTTGGCTAGCTTCTTGGGTTATTGGTATTTTTTGTTTGGAATATACTTGTATTTCATCCCTACCAAATGATTCCTTAGGAGCCTTAATAGTAACAGATTCATTGAATGATGATTCATCTATTACTAAATCATATTGTGCAGTACAACCAGTAACAGTGAATAGAACAATAATTAATATTAATTTTTTTTTCATTTTACTAGCTCTCCAATCTATAGTAGGTTGACCAATTACCGGTGTTAGCTCTTATATCTATTTCACGGCCGGTTTGGTCTCCTCCCTCGCCAAATTTACCACCATTTTCAGCACTATGTGCTCCTACTGTTTGACTATTGCCAGCATAAATCTCTATATGATTAGTACGCAATAGAATATCTCCTGGTTGCAAATCAGCCTCACCTTTATATGGATATTCTGTGAATCCTGCATTTTTTAAAATCGATGGCATAAAAGGTGTACTAAACGCGGCTCCTCCAAGTTGGTTAGGATCAAAACCAGCTCCATCCACAAGAGAATACCATACAAGACTAGAACAATCATAGTCTGGATTACCATATCTATTTGCTTGACTATAACCATGACTATCATCATTAGCTATATCAATTGCCCATTGTAAATAATCTCCGCCTCCGCTAGCTTTTCCATATGTGTTTCTTATAGCTTGAGCAATGTCTTTAGCTATTTGCCCTTTTTTTTCGGTATATTTATCCATTGCAGATTTATTATCATAGAATTCTGTTTCTAAGTAAGTTATTGGTATATTTCGCTCCATAAAATAATTAATAGAATTAATTCCTTGAATACTGTCATTAAGCTGTTTTGTACCAAGATTTTTTGTTACAGCTTCTATTATCCCTGCATCTGCATTTGTCGAATAATCACTACTTTTCTTAACTAGCAATGGTCCACGGTCATTCCCTGAACCTGCATTAAAGTGTATTTCTAAAACATATTTATATTTTGACCAGTTAATACTTTGGAATGTAGATGTGTTTAGCACCTTTTCAACATAAAATGATGTATTCATTCTTGAATCATTTGGAGCCATTAATTGATTAGCTATATCTACTCTTACATTTAAATTTTCCAATTCTGTTTTTACTAATTTGACTAATTCTCTTGTTTCAGTTGGCTCAAAATATCCTGAAGGACTAGAATTTATATCTTCTTCTCTACATTCATTTGTAACTTGTTCACAATATGGTGCATATGAATGGCCTGCTATTAACAGAATAGGTCCCCCTGTACCTTCATTTTGGTCACTTCCACTACCAAATGCTTCGTTTGCAAACATAAATGGAATAGCTACTATAATTATTAGAAAAAAAGCAGCTACGGCAAAGAAGAAACCACCGATTGCTATTGGTAATTTTGCTTTATTAAACAGGGAAGATGTTGCTTCTTCCCCGTCCGTAAGGTTTTTGGCTTGTTTTCCAGCTTTATAAGCTGTTGCGCCTTTTTTTATTGCACCTTTTGCTTTTAATAATACTGCTGGCAAAGCCATTTAATCACCACCTTACTATAGTCCGCCACCACTTCCAAATGAATCTAATTCTTGTTCAGTGACAACTACATTTATTTGCATTCTCTTTCTTCCACAAATGAATAATGCTTCTCCTTGGTTGAAACCTTTAATTGCATTTCGTTCATTATCATTTAAATCTATTAATTTTGATAAATCTTCTACGGCTTGTTTTTTAAGTCCCATTACTAAGTAATAAGAAGAGTTATCGAATATTGCTTTACCTTGGGTAATTACACTTGGATCGCTAAAGTCTGTTGGTTGTTGTGTAATTATGATTGTTCCTGTATTATATTTTCTTGCACGTCTTTGAACTTGCGCTAGGAAATCTGCTCCTAATGCATTATTACCAGAAAGTAATACATGAGCTTCATCTACCATTAAAACGGTATTTACGCTTGGATTTAATGTTAAACTCCAAGAGTATTTTAATGTGTTAAAGAATAATGCATTTCTGATGTTTTGATCAGCGTTCATTAATTCTTTAATATTAAATACTATAAAATTACTTTTTGGTGAAATTGTTGTTGTTCCATCAAAATAATATTTTAATTCTTTTGTTAAAGGTCTAAGTTTTAGTTCTAATTGTTCTAATATTTCTTTTTCTCTTGATTGCTCTGGCATTGCAGTTATTTTTCCTCTAACTGTTGCATAAACATCTTTCATTGTTGGATAATCTTTTGATGAAAATTTTGTAAAATCTGTATCAAAATTTATATTAAAACGTCTATATGTTTCTTGAACCATTTCACTAAAAATATTTAATACATCCTCAGTTATTGATGGATCATAATATTTCATAAATGCTTTTATTGTTTGTAATGTTCTTGTAAGTACTGCATAACCCATGCCTTGTCTTATTTCTTCTTCATCAGCATCAACTATAACTTCAAGTGGGTTAATCATACCAAACTGACCACCTTTACCTAGTTCGATATAATCTCCACCATATAGTCTTGCCATATCTTCAAGTTCACCTTCTGGGTCAATTACTACTATTTGATTATCATTTCTTATGTGACTTCTAAGCATTAATTTAGCGGCTGTAGATTTACCTGATCCAGAAGTACCTAAAATAATCATATTAGCATTATTTCTATCAGGTTCTTTTTGCATTTGATATAAGAATTGGTTGAACAATACTACACCACCTGAAAAATCTACACCTAATAATGTTGATAGTCCTGGGTCTTTGATACTATCAAATATAAACGGATACATTGCAGCTATTGTTGAAGCTGGTATTGGTGTTCCAATTCTTTCTTCTATATCTTGTTTAGGGAATATTGGGAGAATTGATTTTAATACCTTTTCTTGTTCAAATCTAAGAGGAATAGCTTTCATGTCCATTGCTTCCATATAACTTTTTACTTGTAATTTTTTACTTGTTAATTCATCTTGTGAATCTGCTGTAATCATTACATGTAATTGAAAGTCATAAATTTTTGTTTGACTTGCAGCTAATTGTTTAATAAATTGTTCTAATGATTCATAGTTTTGTCTAATTCTTTCTTGAACAGTAACATCATTTTCTTCTTGGTATTTTACTTTTAAATCAGCAATTTCTTTATTAATCATTTTATTGATAATATCAAATTGCATTGGGATATGTTTAATAACCATTTTAATTCCTGACATACTTGTTAAGTTTGAAAGGAATCCAGGATTAATATATTTCGGATATGAAATAACGGTTAGTATTGTTGCATACTTATCTGATACAACAAATTCACTTGGTTTAAATTCTAGGCCTTTTGGCGCAATTTGTGATTTAATATCCATTAGCCAATCACCGTCCCAAAATTAGTAGTTTGTCCACCATTTAAGAAATTATCTAAAATAATTCTTAAATCATCATTTGATGTTTGTTTAGATTGCAAGCCTGCATTTGCTAAATACTGTACCAAGTTCCTAATCCTTTTTTGGATTTTATCCATATCCTTTTCTTTAAATAGTAAGTAAAATTCTGTATCAACAACGTTATTATTAGTAAACATATTAGCTTTATTTATATCATCAATTATTAGTTTTCTTTTAACTGGATTTGTTTGTGAATTATATAGAAGTTGTAGTTGTGAAAGATATGCATTTATATCTACTGGTCTATCAGCTGCAATAAGCCAAAATTCATAGTCGATTATGTTATAAACGTTTTTTAAATTGTTTATAATTGCATATACTGCATCTTCCTCTAAGATAAAAATGTTCCTAGGGAATATTTTTACCCCTGTAACTTTTTCATTTGTATCTAGTACAATCATACCATTGGCGATTGATTTTACTGGTACAAAATCATTTGTATATTTACTTTTTGTTTGTTTGTTTGAAGCCATCTTTCACGCACCATCCTTTCCATATAAATCTTTGTCTTGTTGTATAAAATATATATACTTCTTTAATTACATTTAATGTATTGTGGTAATTTGGAATTGGAAGCACCAAGAATCCACATATTAATCCTGGTGCCAAATCAAGCATAGCAAACGCGAAGCTTGCAGGGCTTAGTATCATTAACAACAATATTGTTGTTCCCATTCCAACACCAAATAATATCAAGTCAAATGGTTTAAATAAACCAAATATTAACAATGATCTTTTTGAATTGGCTGGTATTAAATAATCCATAATTTTTCATCCCCTTTTTTATTTTTTTATTTATTTTTTGATATGAGACTGCATCATACCAGATTTTTGCATTTCATGAACTGCTTTTGCATTTTCATATTGGTCACTAGCACGTATATTGCTTGCTTCAGCTTTTGCCACTTTACTAGAATCATCAATTTTCTTCCAATCAGAAGTATCATATTCTAATTTGTTTTCCTTAACAACTCTATCCAAAGCTTCGCGTGAATGAGCTAATTCAACATCATGTGTTACCTCACCTGTATTATAATTAGTTAATCCACCATTATTGATATACTGAGCAACAAGTTGGTCTTGCTCTCTGTTTATTCTTGTCATTTCATCACGATACTGTACAGCTGTAAAAGTTCCATTCTTTAATTTTTGTTCTGCCGTTATTTTATCGGCTTCAGTAATTTTCCATTTATCATCCTTTTTACCCATTTCACTTTTAGCTCTATCTTTCATTTGATCAGCATAAGTTGAAACACTTTCATACATTTTTGCTCTATTTTCTAAAGTTTCGTATTTTGATTGGGCACCCACTGTATTTCTTAATCTAGCACTTACTCTATCACCGAATTTTGTAGTGCCACGAAGCTCCATAGCCCTAGTAGTTTGTCCAGCTGCGGCTCCAGCTTTTGTAAAAAGATTTTTCCCATGTGCTTGGGCACCTGCAACTCCACCTCGAGCAAAACCTGAGCCTAAACCTCCAGCAGCACTTAACAATGAACGACCTATACCTCTATCCATGCTTCTTGAAGTAGCAAACGCCCCAGCAGCTGTAGCCCCTGCACCAATTGCACCACCAATTGCACCTGACACTAATGGATTTCCAATTACATTTTCTTTAATACTCTTAAATGGATTTAAACTTAAATCACCAGACATCTTAATTCCAAATATGTTTTCTATCATTTGTGGTACCTTTTTAGCAAACATAAATGCTCCAATAATCAAGAATAAATATATCCAAATATTATATCCAGTTTCCATATCAGTAATCTGTTTTGATATAGGTCCTTCTTGTGCTAATACACTACTAGCAATAACCGAAATTAATAACATAACTAAGAATAGTGTTGCCAAACGTAAGAATAATGAGAAATATGTTGTTAAACTTTCTTTTATCCAGTTTCTTAATTTACTATTGCTCATAGATTCTTTTGGATCAATGTATGAAACTATAGCTATAGGGGCAATCATTTCTAAGAAACATAATTTTATTGCCCTGACAGCAATATCAACACTAAATGTCACTAATAAGAATACAACGTATAAACCTGCGGCTGCGGAAACAAATGGTAAATAGTTTATAACATATTCTCCACCCGAATCTTTCCACCATAATAATTTGTCCAATTTACCAAAATCTCTTTTTTCTCCCGTAGGATCATTTGTATTTTTGAAAAAATTTTCTAAAACAACATTATATTTTACCATATCATTTTTATTATCATTAAATTCATTATTTAAAGTTTTTAAACAATCTTCATTTTGTGCCATTGCAATACTTCCGAAAACAGGTGATGATGCACATACATTGTTTCCTTCTTCATTAAGGTCACTAATTTTTGCTTTAGGATTTACTGAGAAAAATGCTCCATACATTAAAAATTGAACATCCGTGGCCATCTCATTAACTTGTTTTACATTTAATGCGGCCGATTCCATAATACCCGTTTTTTCATTTATCTTTTGTTCTGACATTACACTACCCATTGAATTACCCATTATTAATGTTCCAATAGCATTACTTGTAACTATTTTATTTTGTAATACCATTGCATAATTAAATATATAAGGAACTGATACAAGTAGAAGTATTGTTACCATTGCATTAGTTACTAATTTACCAAATCCTTTTGATTTATCGGTAAATGAGTTTGGATCTATTAAGTATTGGATTAGGGAAAAAGTTACTTTGAATAACATAAATATCCCTAAGAAAACATAGATTCGTCCTATCAATGCACCTATTGGTGTGCTTTCGTCCATAGAGAACAAATTAATTTCTGATAAATATATAAACAATTTATATATTATTGGAATCAATGAATATACAATGTTATCTAGGACAAATCCAAAACTTCTAACGAGATTGAAAAATATATCAAACATTTATTTCCCCTCCTTTACTTATCTTTAGCAACATTACAGAATATTTGACCATTTTCGCCAATTTCTATTGTTCCTGCTTCATTATTCATCATTCTAATAATTGCGCCTAATATTAATGGTAATAAAAATAATATTACTATAATTATTGCTCTTATGACGAAATGCTTAAATGCTTTTTTCAATGTATCATCTTCTGAACCGACAATTGCCTTTATAAAGTCTGCTGCTGTCATTATAATTAAAATTATAATTGCAATAATATTGATAATCCATAATAAATTGCTAAGGAATTCTCCTATTTCACTGACACTATTACATGGACTTCCGATATCGTCAGTTGTATATTGATATTTACCTTCTGTTTTATTTTGTGCCCAATTTAATATGTTTTGATATACACTATTTCCTTTTGTATCATCATCAGTCCCTGAAGGAGCAATCCCTGCACCTATATAAGTGGTTGAATTCCAACCACCTTCTTTATCATTAACATTTAATCCAGCGCCATTACTAAATGGAGTCCCGCTACTACTACTTTCGTCTGTAGTTAAATCTTTTTTTGCCCAACACATTGAGCATTGCCCTGATGCCAGCCCAACATTTACTTGGCTTTTTTGATCAAAAATACTATCATAATCAATATAAATAGCCCAAGGACAGCTCCATCTATTTTCACTCGGAATTTTTTTCCCTCCGTAGTGGCTTTTAATCCATCTTGTTATATCTTTTTTGTTATGAATTGAACAATTTTTTTCGTTAGTAATTCCATTTTCTGAGCATCCTAATTTTATATCCACTACATAGTCATCTTGATCAGTTTGATAAATTGTAAATCCAAGTTTATATACCATATTGACAGTGTTTGAGTATCCTTCGCTAGTATAACCACTTGAATCTCCTTGCATGTTTTCTGTCCATTCATAATAACATCTAGCATATCCATTTCCTTTAGCGTCTTCCGCTTTAACTCCCTCTATATTTATAAAAAGCGCACTAAAAAGCACAATAAAACTAACAAATAATATTTTAAATATATTTTTATTCATATTAGCCACTCCCTATTTTGCATATTTTCACACATATATTATACCATAAAAAAAAGCAACAATAAACAGATATTGATGCTTTTTATACTTTTTATTCTCCTTTTACATTATCACTGTCAGTAGTATCTTTATCATTAGGTTCAACACCATTGATAAACTTCTTACTACAAGACCAAATGTCTTCAGGATTTTCACCTTCAGCATTTGATTCTCTGTCAACACCAGCTAATAAATTAACTGTTAACTGAACAATAGTAATAACTAAGAATACTAATACAGCAGAGATAAGTCTAGCAACAAAGGATTTTTGATAACCTTTAATTTCATCTTCTTTTTTGGCAATTACTGATTTAGCAAAATCTAGCATACCCCAAATGATTAATAATATTGGTACAACTATTTTAATACCTCTAATAATAGTTGCAACTACGTTAAATAATGTGTCTGGAACTTCTATTCCTGCACATAATGTTGTATTATTTGAAACTTCATCTAATACATTAAATAATTCTAGCATTATATCTCCTGCTTTCTATTTTTATGCTATGCACCAGTAACAAATTTACTAATGCAGTCATTCCATATATCGCCACTAGCGCCTTCAGCTCCTAATTGTCCTACAAGTCCAACTAATAATTTAGCTATTGTAACTACTAAGAACACTAATACAGCGGCAATAAGTCTTTTTATAAATACTTTTTGTCCCGCTTTGATTTTATCTTCGTCTCCACCGATAACAGCTTTAGCGAAATCAATCATACCCCAAATAATTAGTAATATTGGTACAACTACTTGAATAAGCATGATAATCATACTAACAACATTAAATACAGCTGGTGGAATTTGTCCACAAGCTCCACTAATGGTTGCTGCTAAAGTATTTACTAATTCTACATTATTTCCTAAAATTTCCATTTTCTCATTTCCTCCTCTTTACGATACAATAATACTTTATTTTTGAATATTTGTCAATATTTATACCACTTTATTTACTATTTAAGTGTAAAAAGTTAAATAAAATTTTAAATTCTCATTTTATAATTTTAAGAGAATTTAGTTTAAAATTTAGTATTAGTTTCTATATTGTTGTTTAATAATTATATACTTTTTGTTTTTTATATTGCTAAAGCAACATTGTTAAAAACAATATATTTGGTGTTCAAAACCAAGAAAAACAAAATGGTGAAAATACCAAATTAGTAAAAAATTTTGCAAAAAAGAAAATTTGGTAAAATTGAAAGTTTTTTCAAAAAAAAGAAGGAATTGGGCCTATAAATCTCGTAGGATATAAGTGAAAACTAAAAATATAGTTTTCTAGAATAGAGGCGATGGAAGAAAAAATAATAAAAAAAGGAATAAAATGGTCCCCTGATAGAAAGGAAAAACAAATGATAAAAACAAATGATTTTATAAAAGCTAGCAACGATGGCGTATTTAAAGGTTTATTTGGTAATAAGAAAAATAAAGATTTACTTGAAAAACTGTTAGAAGAAACATTAAAAAGAAGAGTAGAAGTAAAAAAATTATTAATGCAGGAAATTCCAAAAGAAAGTATAGAGGAAAAAGATAAAACATTAGATGTATTAGTACTCGCAGATGGAGAAAAAATAAATATAGAACTTAATATAGGGGTCTATGATGGGCTTTATAATAGAAATGCATGTTATATATTTGGAAAATATGTAGGATCAGTAAAGCCTGGGGAAAGTTATAAAAACATGAATGATTTTATCCAAATAAATTTAACAAGTGGATTATCAAAAAATAATCCACTAGTATCAAAGTATGAACTAATAGATATAAATACTAAAAAAAGATTTATAGAAAATTTAGAAATATACGAGTTTAACTTGGATAAGATAAAAGATATGTGCTATAATGAAGGCATGGAAGAGTATAGAATACTAGCTACCCTAATGTGTGATAGAGAAGAATTACATAATATGTGTAAGGGAGATAAAGTATTGGAAAAGTTAGAAAGTGAGGTTATTAGAATGAATGAAGATGACCAAATAAGAGAAAACTTACTTGCCATAGAAAATGCTAAAAGAGTACACGCTACATTAATGGAGAATGCTAAAGAAGAAGGTCTTGCTGAAGGCTCTAAATTAGAAAAGATACAAATCGCCAAAAATATGCTTGAAGATAATATGCCTATTGATATAATAATTAAATATACTAGCTTAACAGTCGAGGAAATAGAGAAACTAAAATAGTTTCTCTATTCTTTTTGTTAGCACATAGCTAATAAGGGAGATAAAGTATTAGAAAAGTTAGAAAGTGAGGTTGTTAGAATGAATGAAGATGACCAAATAAGAGAAAACTTACTTGCCATAGAAAATGCTAAAAGAGTACATGCTACATTAATGGAGAATGCTAAAGAAGAAGGTCTTGCTGAAGGCTCTAAACAAAAAGAAATAGAAATCGCTAAAAATATGCTTACTGAAAATACAGATATTGATTTTATATCTAAAGTTACTAGCTTAACGAAAGAAGAGATAGAGAGTTTAAGATAACTTTCTATCCTTTTTGTTGCATATAGCTAAAATCAATAAAAGGGGGTGATAAAATGGAAGAAAATGAAAGTGTAGATAATTACAAAATGTTAGCAGCTTTAGTATGTGATAAAGACGAATTACATGCTTTATGTAAAGGTGATCCACTTTTAGAAAAATTCGAAAGAGAGGTCATTAGATTGAATAAAGATCCACAGATAAGAGCTCAAGCATTAGCTGAGAATATTGAGACTGCTAAAAACATGCTTAATAAAAATATTGATATTGATACAATTGCAGAAGTTACTGGTCTACCAAAGGAAGAGATAGAGAAATTAAAAAAAGACTATTTGAACATATCAAATAGTCCTTTTTTTGTTCCTTCTGAATCATCATTTTGTTTTATAAAGCCTAGTTTTACCAAGAATGAATCAAGTGTACTATTATTGTTTTCTTGATCATATAAAGGTGGCAAACTATAGAATATTTTTGTATTTGTTTCATATTCAAAATCTAAAACATCATGATTGCTTAGTAAGCTTTTATTTAAAACTAAGCGTTTGTTTTTATATTGTTCAAAAGCTTTTGGATTTCTAGATAAAAGCTTATTAAGTTTTATTTTAGATGGTTCAATTAAATAAATAGTTTCTTTTACCAATCCTTCTGCAGAATGACTATTATTTAAATCTACTAAAATAACATCGCTGTGACTGTATTTTGAAAGGTTATTACCTAATTCCGTTGAATTAATACTATGCATATTTTTGTCATTAAAATACATGAAATCACGCTTATCAAGTTCTAACGCAACAACTGTATAATTTCTTTCTAGTTGTTTTTTCATGATATATGTTAATGTGGTTGCACCTGCTCCTTCAGTTATATCTTTAATACCAATTATAGTGGCACTGGCTGTATCTGTATATACAGGTGTAGGCGCTACTGCACCCATACTACCACCATCATGTGTAGTATCTAATTGATGGTATTGTGCAACATCACGATAGCTATTAGGATTGTTATATAAATACATAACACCCTCAGCATTCATTGTGAAATTATAAATACGCATTGATATTAAATCAGATAAATATTCTGGATTAGTTACTTCTGGAGAGCCATCTAATAGTAATATCAATCTATCCATATCTAATGATAAAGATAATTTTTGTAATGTTTTGATATCTTTATAATCTTTTAAAGCAGTTATATCTAGAATCATTCTTTGAAAAAAGAAATTTTTAAATGTATCAACTATTTCATCTACGGTATATTCACCTTCAAGTGATTTGATAACATCTATATCTAAATCTGCTAAAGCATCTCTATATTTGTTTGCGACTATTACGTTCATATTACCCTCCTTTAACTATTTATTTCATGGAAAATTATTGTTTCGCCACTTACTGGTAATTGAATTAATTCACCTATGATGGGAATATCAAAAAACATATAAGCTGTTACTTTGTAATAGTATCCGCAGTTACTAGTTTGATTTTTATTACATGTATTAAATCTATATACACAATATTGATAATCAGCACCACGACTTACTAGTTCACAACTACCATCATTACAATCATCACATAATGTAATGTTTTTCATGTTATTTACATTTTTGCGGTAACCAATCCCATGATTGTTACCATCTGTGCCATCTAACCACGCCTGAATTTGAGGTTCTGCCCTATCATATGCATGATAAGCATCTGATGCTGTAGAATTGTAAGGTATTTCCCCTTCTTTTTCTATTTCTTCTATTATTTTGTTTTTTACTTTTGATGCTTTTGAATAGCTAAGTGAGCCTACAAAAAATATAATCATAATAATGACAAATGTTATTATTATGTAGAAAAGCATGGCATTACCTATTGATTCTTTCATGAATTAGCACCTGCCTTTGAACTTGGAGAATGAGAAAAATTAAATGTTCTTTCTCCTTTTGTATAAACTGGTATCTTGAAAGTACCAACTATAGGTAAATCAACATGAATATAACTTACAACGCTGTAATTATAAAATATCGGTTTCCCTTGTTTATTTGTTAGGTTACTTAATTCTGTATTTGAATTATTTTTGGTTTTTCCACCTCTATCATCACTGTGGTAGTATACACAGTATAAATGATTATTTCCAGATAATTCTTTTAACTCTAGATTCCCTCTTTTTGGGCATTTAAAATTATCACTATTTCTAATATAACCAATAGCATTTAATTTGGCATCTATATCTACTACAGATGCAGTGTTGTACCCTTCAAATTTTTCTATCGAATCTAGAATCATACTATTTACCTTGAATGCCTTATAATAGCTAACGGTAGCGCAGAGTATTCCAACAACGATAATTATAAATATAATTATTATATTATATGTAAACCATTCTCCTATACTTTGTTGCATATTGCTACCTCCTTTTTACTTATTGGGCGTTACTAGTTCTTTTTGCTTTTATGCATTTTTCTAATTCTGCTTTTGTTGTGTAACCATCACTCATACATTCTGATTTAGCCTCTGTATCTTTCATCATGTTAGTTACAATTGGTGTAACTATTGCTACAATAACACCAATTAAAATTATAGTAATAACTGTTAAGTTGGCTTCCCCTGATGCTTCTTTCATTTTCTCACCTCCTATTTTTAATTTAAATTATACTCATTTTTTCTTTATTTGTCTAATAACTCATCATTGTCATCATTGAAAGTAACAAGAATAATAAAATTCCTCCTCCTGTACCTCCAAGCATAATCATTGTTTTGTGTTCCATTTTATCAAGACGTTCCTGATATTTTTGTTGTCTAGCTTTATTTTGAAGTGAAGAAATTGTTCGCGAAAACATCATTAACTGTTCTTGCTTGTTTTCTTGACTTCCTAAACCTAATCTATAAAGTAGCCTCATCATTCTCATGGAGTCTCTTACTGGATATTCATTAGCGAAATCCATATAAGGTTGTACACTTGAGTCACCAGCATCTATCTTATCAATTAATGTTTGTAATCCAGGTTTGAATATTTCTGGAGCTGTTTCAATTGATTTTGAAATAGCGACTGGAACTGTATAGTGTTGAATTAATATTTCCAAACTTTTTAAATAGTATGGAAGCATTAAATTTATTCTATGTAAATTTGCTTTGTAATAATTTTTTAATTGTGTATATGGAAATTTAAATACTATAAATCCTATTATTACTGACAAAAGTACATATATAAAAGATAAATTTTGCAAAAATATGAAAAACATAAAAACTATAGCTATTAATCCATTTCTAACTCTTTGCCCATATAATTTTTCCACATCTTGTCCGCTCACATTCCCATATTTTATATTCAACAAGAATACATAATCGTCTTCCATTAAAAAATTGAAATATGGTTGAGCTTCTTTAACGAATCTGCGTGAACTAAAATGATGATTTCTTTCTAATATAAGAAGGACAATCAGTCCAACAATTATAAATATTATTCCTGTGCTCATTATTCCGCCCCCACATCTTCATTATAATATTTTTCTCCACTTAGGATAAAATATGTATTTAACCAGATAATTCCGTTAAGTAATAATTGAACCCAAATATTATCTAACATTTCATTATATGTTTCAACACCTAACAAGAATTGTACAAGCATAACCATTAAATATAATATAATACCAAATTGTAAAAATTTTTTATGGAAGGCAGCTCTATCGATACGGTCACGATAAACAGCTTCAACAAGCATATCAATGTCTTGACTCATATTTTCTAATGATTCTCCTGCATCTCTTGAACCTTCATTTGTTATTTGAAGGAATAATTGATGCATATTTTTTACAATATAGAAATCATATTTAGCATTGAAGAAGGCAATTGATTCTTCGATTGTTCCATTTTCATATGCCATGTCAATCATTGTTTTAACATCTGATTTAACTGGATCTTCTAAAACACCTGATTCATAAACACCTTCTAATGCTTTTACAAATGACTGTGTTGTCCCAAATTCCATAATTGTATTTGTTGTATAAACTTGTATTTGTTCAAATATAAATTCGCTATATATTCTTTTACAACGTAAGTATGTAAGAAAAGGTATTACTAAAAGCGATAATCCTGCATATATAATTGAAACAATTATATTATAAAAATATAAATAAGTTATAATTGCTGCTCCAGCAGCAAATACAATACCCTGAATTAAATATTGTTTGGTTGTATATTCCTGCCCTAATTCTTTTACCTTTTCTCTCACTACCCGAAATGAATAAGGAGCATATTTGTTATAGATTACACCTACTTGTTTATTAACAAATTTATATACATTAGTTTTTTCATTACTACGATAAATAATTATAAATATTGCCAATGCAACCACTACTAAAAAAATTATAAGTGTCATTATTTCCCTCCTTTATTCAAATAAATTTCCCTTTTGCCTAACTGTCATGTTAGGGTTTGATTCTACCTGTCTAGATACGGTTTGTGTAATACCTGCAGGATTTTGATTTACTACTGGTGTAGGATTCACTGCCTGTACAGTTTGTCCTACAGGTCTTTGTACTGTTTGATTCGTAGCTGGTGTAGGCGTTGGATTTACAGAGTGTACACTTGACTGCGCTGGATTTTGAGTCACTTGTTGTTGGACGGGTTGATTTTTTTGTCCAAATAATAACGCTTCAGCTGGTTTATCAGATGATTGATACATCTGTTTAACTTTTTCATGTTCCCCT
The DNA here is from genome assembly GCA_948466255.1 of uncultured Bacillota bacterium. Taxonomy (GTDB): domain Bacteria; phylum Bacillota_I; class Bacilli_A; order RF39; family UBA660; genus Coprosoma. Next base: position 58,194 of record CAOJZV010000001.1, read on the forward strand.
TCATTAATTGGAATATTTTCACCTAAAAGTTCCATTTCTTTAGGTAAAAATACACCTTGAACTTCTAAGTAATCTATTAAATGTTTTGAAGGGTTTTTACGAATAACAGTACCTGCTGCAGTTTTTCTATAAATTGTATTGCTTTCTGGTTTATTATCCTCGGTAACATAAAATTCTGTAACCTCAGCTATTTCACGCACAAAATTGTGTGTTGCTTTATCTGTATAACCTCTTACATAAATACCAATTTGAACATATCTATGAATAGTGGCTAAAAATTGTTCTATTTCTTGACTTGTTTCTAGCAAACTATACATACGATTTGGTATTGAGGCAGCTTTATCAGCATGGATTGTTGATAAAATGTAGTGACCTGATGAAATTGAGTTTCTGACTGCAAGTACTGCTTCTGCACTACGTACTTCTGAAAGTAATATCCATTTTGGATTCTGACGCATACATGTTACTAAAACATCTGTATATGAAGCTATATTATTGGTTTTCATCGCAACTATATCACGATGTGGGAAAATTTTATCTAAATGTAATTCTAAGGTATCTTCAATAGTAATTACTTTTTCATCTTCAGCTATTTTTGAAGCTAAATATTTTACTAATTCTGTTTTACCTGAACCGGTTTCTCCACAAACAATAATATTACAATGCCCTTTTATACAATATTCTAAGAAATCATGTATATCTGGCTCAATATATTTTTGTTCAATGATTTTCTCTTTTTCTAATCTAACTTTTGCGGGTGTTTTACGAATAACACAAGCGATACCGTTTGTTGCGATTGAATCATGAACGAAATTTAAACGTAATTCAGCACTTTCAGCGTCTAAGAATGGGTGTGCCATGTTAAATGTTTTACCCATAACATTTGAACACTGAAAGGCTAATTTTTCCATAAATGCATTATTAACTGTAGGATTTTCTACCCTAAATATTCCTTTAGATAATGTCTTTAAATGAATTTGCCCATCATTATCATATGAAATATCTGTTATGTCATCATTTTCTAAATATTCCTTTAATGGTCCAAAATCTATTTGGTCAAACATATTCCCATTCATAGACTATTGCCCCACTTGTGAATTATTAGTTGGATTGTTAGCTTGATTATTAGCTACATTACCAGTTGTTGGTGCATTAATTTGTTGCTCTAAAATATGTTCTGTTCCATCTTTTTCTATAACTGTTGCTACTAAAGTCCCTGCACCTTTTACAGTTAATGTCCTCGATGTTTTTTTAACATTTCCTGTATCTGGTTGGATTGTTGTGTCTGCATATGTCATTGTATAATTACATGTATATGTGGTACCACATTTTTTAGGGAACGTTAATACTACCTTATTGTTATTAACTACGGCAGTTGGTTTTAATTTATCTGTTTGTTCCTTTGTTGTTGTGGGAATATTTACTGCGTGAGCTTCGATGTAATCCGCTAATTGTTGTGTAGATACTTCGGTTGCTCCTTCTGTACTAACACTTCCTCCATGTGGAATTGGGAATAATTCTACTCCTAAATTATCCATATAGGTTGCTTTTAATAGCAATGAATGAATAGATTCTGGTACTCCAAAAATCATCATTGATGGCGTTCTTTCTTCACTTGTGTTTTCAAAGACATCTCTACCAGCAGAATCCTTTATTGCTAGAACTTCTACATTTTCGACTAGCTTCCCTAACATTACTTTTTCATCTGATCCGTCGCCAGTTTTCATGTAAATATCTATTTTGTTCCCTGGGAATATTGAGTTACCATAAGTAGTTTCCATATTTACTGGAAAATTAAATACTACTTCACCTTTTTTTACTTTAATAAATACTGAATCTGGTAATTTGCTTTTTTCAATTACTGTATCAGTATAAAACATACTACCTGCTGGAATTACTGAATTAATGTTTGAGTATTTTCCAACTACAGCATCTTTGCTTCTAATAACATTATCTTTTACTGAGATATTTGGCATATCTACCATTTCAACCATATCATCAGTTATCTCAGTCCTTGGTTGAATTGTTTCCAGTGCAACTGGAACGCTTACTGGCTGTACAGCGTTATTAATTTGTGAACTATAGCCAATATACAGAAGTACTAGTATACCTATTACTCCCAAGATTGTAATTGTATTTTTGTTTTTCAAAAATCTTTGTGCCGAAGCTACAAAATTATTCATAATCTTTCTCCTCTTCTTTCTTTTATGCTTTTATTAATAAGGCGTTTCTAATATTGCGTCAATCTTATTATTAATATCAAAGCCTTCATCAACTTCACCACTAGGTAAAACCCCAGTGACATTATTAGTTCCACTTGAACTTATAACCTTTATGCTTACTTTTGGTGGAAGCTCATTTATATCATAAAATTCAATTCTATAATCCCTAGATAAATTAGCGCTTTCAGCATATCTTCTTATAAAATTTTCAACAAATTTTTCTTTGTTTATTTTATAATATCCACCTTGTTCTCTATAAAACGCATAGTCTACTGAGTCCCACATAGCAGCTTCAGTTACCTCTTTTAATAGTTGCGAATTGTGTTCATCAGTATTCGTAATTGTTTGAAAGAAAGTAATAAATAGGATGGCAGTTACTCCAATCATAACAACCATAATTCCCCAAAATGATTTATTCACGTTTTATCACTTCCTTATCTTCTGCGCAATCTGCTAAATTACCAAAAGTTAATGCACTCCAATTATTAGTGTTGCACTTCCCTGAAGTTATTAAATGTTTGTCTCTTAGGAATTCTTTACTCTTGCAAGCACCATTTTTACATTCCAATTTATTACTATCATCATATTTTGTTTTTTTATTATAATCTCTTATATCTTTTATTGTTTTTGCATCCAATTCAACCACATATAGAGGTTCTCTTGAGGTATATAATGACTCATTACCTTGTTGTTGAGGGTTTACTGTTTTGTTCCCAGCTCCCCTATTAACTCTAATATGCTTTTGTACCTGATTATTTAGGTTGCTACAATCAATTTTACCTGTATCTAGTTTTTTAGAACACCAGTTAGCTCCTGTAGCCCTTTGATAATTATCTTGGCCCGGGAATGGGTTGTTTAAATCTATAGGTCTATAAATAATAGTATTATTGCCTTTTCCTGGGCAAGTCCACATCCCATTTTCATCTTTTTCTGGGCATACCATTGTTGTATCTGGGCAACAAAAACCTGCTTCACAATCTATTTCACATGGAGGTGTATTAGTAGGTGGTGTATTAGGTTCTTCTCCTTTTTTACACGATTTACCTTCAATATATTTTTTTCCACTATATACATCCTCATCACAGACACTATTATCTTTGCATATAAACTTACGTTGTGCACCTTCATTAACGGCTATTTCATAACAGTTTTCTTCATCGTCAGTTTCTTTTTTTGATTTAATTTTACAAGTATAATTAAACTTACTATCCTCCTGAATTTGTCCTAAACAAGCATTTACTTCATCCTTGCCTCTATCACTAGTTTGTCTTGCTGTTATACACTCTTTTAATTTATCTGGAGTATTTTTATACATTTTATGGCATGCAGTTTGATTTGAATTGTTTTTTTCATACACACCCTCTTCAGTAGGATGTTCTTCTAATTCATTGTATTTTTTTATTTTACTAAGGTTTGCATCGCTAGGTAGATTATATAGAAGACTCACTTTTGCGGCTGTATCAGTATCCTTTGGTAAATTATCTGGAGTATTTTTCATTGAAATAGGTAAAGTTGGTGTTGGCGCTTTTGTATAGTTTGTAAAATTAGCATCTTTATTAAGTTTATATTCTGCTTTCCCTGTTCCATTTTCAAAATATTGATATGTACCATCTTCTAATTTGAAATAGCCTTCTTTTGTATCTGTGACTAAATAATAACTGTTTCCATCTGCTTCTACCGTGCTTGAAGTAGAATCATAAAGTTTGGTCCTATCTTCTTTTAACACTATTTTTTCTGGTTTATCATAAAGATGTGTTCCTAGATGTTGTTCTTTATAATTTAAAATTACATTACCAAGTTCTAGTTTTTTTCTAGTATTATTCGAATAATTATTTAAAGCATTAGCATCTTTAGATATACACTGTCTTGTTCTAATAACTTTTATCGGTTCAAAATTGTAAACTCCATTAATATACGTTGGTCCTACTTCATTTACTGTGAAATATTTACCTGCTTCTATCCTTACATTTTTGACGGTGCTTTGATTTGGAAAAACAACATTAAATTCATTTCTACAAAATATCCCCGAATCTTTTTCTGTCTGGTAATAACTTTGGAGCGTGCTTTTTTTATCGTTTCTTTCAACTGAATGAACTATTGCAGTCCAATCTACAATATCCTGAATTATATAACTACTTCCATCTTGTATATCTGACTCACAATCTTCACACACAACATCAGCATCATAATTATAAGTAGGTTTAAATGGGCATGCAGTTTCCAAAGTTAATTCCGTATCGTAATACTTATATGTGTTTTTACCTTTTCCTGTAGCTTTACCATTTTTTATTTCATTACAGCTAACCGTTTCCGTATTAATCTGTCGTCCATCTCTATATGTTACTATGTTACATTTTCCATATGTTGATGTTTCTTTACAGGTTGCAGTTACCTTAGGACATTTTGGATTTAGTTTATGACCACCAAATTCAGTTTGTCCATTACACGAAACTATTCCTCGGTCTTTCCAACTCTCTCCTGATTTTTGTGACATTATTTTACACTGATTTTTATTCTCTATATATTCACATTTATATGTCTCTAAAACGTTATCTAAGTTCATCCAAATAATATTATATCCAGCACCATTCATTTTATCAGCTAATGCATTTATATCGCTGAAAGCATTTTTCTTTTCATATTTTTTTATCCCTAACGCATTTGTTCTATTTATTTTTAGTTCTTCTTTCGCACCACCACTATCATTAGTTAAATATCTAGCTCTTGCGCTTTCTTTTCTAAGTAAGTATGTTGTTTCTCCAGCAGATATACAGCTATTTTCTTTATATGGATAAAATTTTTGAATAAGGATTCTATATCCATAATCATCCGCAAGCGTTGGACTTTGTTCAATTGTCATTATGCTTGCCCCTTTAGCAGTTAAAGAGTATTTATTTGTATTTGAATCATAATCAGCAAGGCCTAATTGTTTTAGCATTTTCCAAATAGCATTAGACGACAGACTAGTACCAATTTGTTCAACATCACTGTGCTTATTTAAATATTGCGCAAGTGTTTTTAAATCAGTAATTTCATTTACCCCCGAAATTTCACCAGATGTTTTTATTTTTTTTATATTACGACGATTACTATTTGCTATATCATATCCAAGTTTATTACTGTCAGCTTTCTCCCCCACAATCGCACTTGCTACTATAGTATATTCTGCGTTGTTACTTGCTTGCGTTTTTGTTCTTCTGACAAGATCTATCATATAAGTGTGTGAATCTATAATTTCTTTCTTTTTCGTCCAAAGACATCCAACATACGCATTTTGGCCACCAAGTCCACTAGAACCCATGTCGTGTTCGCCAGAAGTATCGGTATCAGCAGAAACACGTGTCAGACAGCCAGTCCAAAAAATGAGTCCTAGTCCAAAGACACATAAAATAATATATGAAATTTTCTTTATTTTTGCCATTTTTTCATCCTCCTTTTAGTCAAAATTAGTAACACCGCTAAAAATGTGCTTACTGTGGCCATAATTATCCAAGCTTTATTTTGAATGAAAAATTCCTCTAAAATGTTTTTTTGAAATTGTTTATCTTCAAAATCGTCTGCAACCGCATTTCTATCTTTTTCAAGCTCTTTATCAAAGTGCTCTTGGGTTATACCTTCCGTATTCATCCATTTTTGGCAATATGGAAAGTTAGGGTAATCTAAACAAGCTTCTATATTACTAAAATAATTATAATATGGTATTGTTATATATTTAGTTGTTATTAGTTGATTACTACAATTTGGATCATTTGAATATATATTGTATGTCAACGTTGCGCCTGAAACACTATGATTAAAGCGATTTGTCCCATTAACAGCAAATGTATCAAATTCTCTATTAATTACAGTTATATCTTTTGTTATATTTTCTATTTCCACAGTGAATTCAGGAATTTGATTAACCACATTATAACTATAATTAAAACTTACATTTGATGCAATTTTAGAAAGTTCAGCTTGCCTTTCATAAGAACACTCTGCATTAGAAACTAATGGAAACATAAATAAGCTTCCTAAAAATACGAACAAATATTTACAAACTCTTTTCAAGGCCTAGCCTCCTTTCTTATTATAACATGTTTTTTTATTTTAACAAATATTTATATTGATAATTACGAATATTAAGTGTTAAGTAAATAGAACTCGCATTTTTTATATCTCTATTTACCTCAATATAATAACCGTCGCTTGCTGCGGTTGTTGGTTTAATTAATTCTGAATCTATTTTTTGCGAATACCATTTATCATTTATTTGATAATGTATTGTTCCAAATTCTTTTAGAAGATAATATAAGTCTGGAATGTTATCTATATTTTCTGTTGTATCATTTTCAAATTGCCCACTTATTTTCATTAATGTTTTGAAATAGTTTCCAGTTGCAGTTGGTGTTAAATATTCATAAGATTTATAGCAATTTGTTTTACTTGCACAAAAATCATATGACAATTTGAATTTATCCTCTATTTGGACTTCATCAATCGTTAATTCGGAGTTCCCCAATATACTTCCACTAAACGAAAGTGTTTCTTTTAGTTTTTCTTCATTAACTTCTTGCTTTTGTGATAAATCTTGTGGTTTTAAATTTACATATGCACTTTTGGCGCCTAATTGTCCTTTTACAAAACTGTTAGTATCGTTAATTTTTAATATCATTTGTTTTGTTACTTCACTTGTTGGAATTTCAAACGCTAATATATAACTAGTAAAATCTTCTTCTAATTTTTGATTTGTATATGGGGTCCCTATATCGGTTATCCCTGAATTATATTTTGTTGTATGGCCATATGATTTTTTATCTATTTTTAGAGTCATTAAACCTGTATTTAATGTTTGGTCTTCATCTTGAGTTATTCTTTTTATATCGAACTTAACAACTACCAGAGTTGTATTGATATTGGTTTTTCCATTTGTGATAGTCATAAGTTTCCCGTTTTGATCGTTTTGTGTCAAATATGTATTTTTTATATTCATAACAATACTGCTAACGTTAAAACTTTCTCTTTCGTTATAATCTTCTCTATAATTCCCCCTATTTAAAATAATTAACACAACAATTATAACAATTATAATTATTAAAGCTAAATTTATTAGAAATTTGTGTTCTATATATGTTTCGTAAATATTTCTTATATTTTTTCTAATGTTACGTCGCATTTTATTTTTATCAAATTCAACTGCAACTTCAAATTCCTCGTTGTCTTTGGTATCAATATCTAATTTCTGTAAATCAGCAGCAAAATTAAAACTCTTAATATCAAATCCAGTTGCTCTTATTAAAGTTAAAATTAAGCTTAGTAGTTGAGCCCCTAATACCATGAAAGTAATATCTCTAAAGGCTTTTGAAACTCTAATGTCTAACGGAGCCTCAGTAACACTCTTTAATACAGCATAGTCTAGTCCATATACAATGACTAATACTATAAATAGTATTAAATTAAATATATATAATTTTTTTGGCTTTTCTTTCACAAATAATACTGATAATACAGTTATAGTCAAAATTATAATTAATAAAGCAAGGAGAAAACTGTATAAATTTATATAATTGCCTACAAGAAAACCGTTACTGGCAGTAACGTAATCTTCAATATAATCATTAAAAAAATTAGCTATTATTCCTGTGCGGTAAATTAGGATAGCCATTAAAATAGCCATTATTAAGTTGATAAGTCTAAAGTACTTTATGAAAAATGCATACGGTTTTCTAAGTATCATATTTTAGGCCCCTCCCCTACTATAAATAATTATACCCTAAATATTGTAAAAAAAAAAGTATTTTTGTCAGATTTTTTATCTATTTTTGCCCTTTTTATTTGCTTTTTATAAGGCTAAAACAAATTATATTAAAACAAAATTTATTGTATATTAAAAAAATAAAGTAATATATAACTTTATTTTTTCAAATATTCATTTATAATTGTATATTTTTCTTTTAATATTTGATAATTCATGGCACAATTTGCTGGACTAGTAGAAGGTAAATACATGCATGGTATCATTGTATCCTTTTCACAAAGCTTTTTATATAAACTCTCCGCTTTTTTCCCATTTACAAAAATTGTTTTTATATCAGATTTTTTTATAATTTCATTTAAATTATTTGGTCTTGGGTTTTTAATTGTACTATCACTGGCACCTTCTATTTCGCAAGATTCTAAAACATCCCAAATAGCAATATTATTTTTTAATAATAAACCGACTTTTTCTTCTTTAGTATTTGGAAAATTTTCATTTAAAATATCTGATAAAACCTTCCAGAATCTATTTTGTGGGTGTCCATAATAAAAACCAACCTCTCTCGATTTAGGTGAAGGCATTGTCCCTAAAATTAGTATTTTACTATTTTCGTTATATATTGGTTTTAAAATATGATTAACTTTCATTAAATTCTCCTTTTTTATATATTTTATACTTAATTTATTGATTTATCAATGCTTTTATTATATAATTGTTTTAAAAACAAATGCTAACATATGTTTTGTCAAAGTTTAAAAATTATATTTTATAGGGGTAAAAATAATGGAAAGTAAATGGTACAATTCTCCAAATATGACAGACTTTTGGGGAAAGGGCAATGATTACATCATGTTTATTGATGAAAACAATTCGGTAAATTCTATAAATATTGTAAAGAAAAAAATATTAAATAATGAAGAAATAAATCCAAATGAAAACATTTTTACTGTAACTGGTTGTATTTTTTCTCATGATAACTATCATCAAACCGCAACAAAAATAAAAGAAATTAAAAACAAATATTGGGATGAAGGTAAATATTTCAACGAAAAGAAACAGAAAAAACTCCCTGTTTGTTTACATTCGGAGGATATTAGAGGAAGAAAAAAAGCCTTTCATCCAACTGTTTTAAATGAACAGCAATACAACGATTTTATTATAGACTTGGATAACACATTAAAAAAATGTGAATATAAGGTGATTTCTATAAACATAAATTTAAAAGAATATCTGTTAAACCCACATAATGTTGAAACAAACGTTTATAAGGTTGCATTTAATTTTATAATAGAAAGATTTATTTATAATATGGGGAGTTTCAATAAAGGTACAATTATTTTTGAAGCACGAGGAAAAAAAGAAGATAAATTATTGCTGGAACATATAAATATAATTATAAATCATAAAGGAACTGAATTTATTTCAAGCGAAGAACTGTCTAAAAAAATTAATGGCGTTTATTTTAACAAAAAAATAAGTCCTAGAGGTTATGCATATACAGGATTAGAAATAGCAGATCTATCATCATATCCAATACATCGATATATAAAATTTGGAACAATAGGAAAAGATTTAGAAACTATTAAACTAAAAATCGTTGGTTATCCAAGTCACATGGGGAAAGGTTTGAAAATTTATCCACAAAAAATAGAGACAGGTTTTGTGCCTCTCTCTACCGACCACGAATGTGATCCCAATACTGAGTGGGAAAATTTCCTTTCAGTAATTAAATAATATCATAAAATGATATCATTTGTCAAATATATTATATGTAAAAACTCAATTAATATTCATATGTTAAATAAAAACCAATCTCTCTCGATTTAGGTGAAGGCATTGTCCCTAAAATTAGTATTTTACTATTTTCATTATATATTGGTTTTAAAATATGATTAACTTTCATTAAATTCTCCTTTAATATATTTTAAAATCCCCTGATGGGGATTTTTTATCTAGTGGCTGCCCCAATAGGATTCGAACCTATGCTGACGGAGTCAGAGTCCGTTGCCTTACCGCTTGGCTATGGGGCAATAAATAAATTATAGCATTTTTTATAAAATGTGTAAAATAAAAAAATAAGAATAAAATTCTTATTTTTTAAACATTTAATTTTTTTACAGTAAGTGTCGCACTAACTCCAGAGCCTAATGTTACTCCGACTGCCAACAACGCAGATATTGCCATATCTATGACACTATCAGCTGTTAATGTCACAATTATACTACCACTATAAATAGAACTTGTTCCAACTGAAAGGGCCCTAGATATTACAGTACTTGGTATGTTGGTTCCATTCACCCTAATTGCCATTGTTAATGTTGTGGCAATTGCAGCTGATAGATTACTAAAATAATTTATTTCATATGTACCAGCTTGCGCTACTGTAATACTATTTGTGGGTGTATAGGTGGTATTTAGATTTGGCATAGCTGTAGGAAGAGGAACCTGGGTTTGTGTTCCAATTCCTAAATTTATTGTTTGAGATGTATTGTTATATTTTCCACCATATACATTTAGGCCTGCGGCTGGTCCTGTTGGACCGGTTGCTCCTTGAAGTCCTTGCAGTCCTGTTGGGCCAGTCGCTCCTTGAAGTCCTTGCGGTCCTGTTGGTCCAGTAGGACCTGCAGGTATAACAAAATTTAATGTGTATCCTTTTGGATTTTCTTTCATCCTATCCCTCCGAATCTATAGGTGTAATTGTAACTGTTGCTTGTGTCCCTGGAGCACCTGTTGTTACTGTTCCTATAGATAGTGTTGGAGCTTGGCCAGTATTTCCTGTTGGACCGGTTGTACCTTGAAGTCCTTGTGGGCCTGTTGGGCCAGTCGCTCCTTGAAGTCCTTGTGGTCCTGTTGGGCCAGTCGTTCCTTGAAGTCCTTGTGGTCCTGTTGGGCCAGTCGTTCCTTGAAGTCCTTGTAATCCTGTTGGACCGGTTGGACCTGCTGGAATTACAAAATCTAAAATATATCCTTTTGGATTTTCTTTCATTTTATTCCTCCTTTTGAATACATGTAATATATATCTTTATTCGATACTATTGGAGTTAATGTCACTATGGCTGGTGTCCCTGGGGCGCCTGTTGTTACTGTTCCAATTTCGAAACTAGGCGCAGGGCCTGTTGGGCCTTCTATTCCTTGTGGGCCTGTTGGTCCAGCAGGACCCTGAGTAGTTATAGGAATAGCACATATAGGCCTACATTTTTGATCGTGCTTTATCTTTTTTAAAGCTTTTTCGTATATGTCCATATTTACCTCCTGATATAATATATGAAGAACATATAAACAGGAAGCCACGATAGTGGAAAAATTTGTTTTTTTATTTTTGTTATGATAGAATTTAAAAAGAAAGTAGGTTAAGTTTTATGGCATCATCTTTGATTCATATTTGTATTGCAAAAAAAATTAATGAAAAATTAAATTTAGATACAAAACAATTATACTTAGGCTCTATTGCTCCTGATATTAGTAAATGGAGTAATGTATCAAAATTAAAGACCCATTTTTCTAGTAAAAGTGATCCTGATATACCTAATATAGATATATTTTTGGAGAAATATTATAACAATTTAAACGACCCTTTTGTTTTAGGATATTTAACTCACTTATATGCAGATAAAATGTGGTATAACGATTTTATGAATAGTAAATTTGAAGGAGATAAAATAAAATTACTAGATGGTTCAGCCGTTAAAACAACAGTGGAAGAATGGTCTAATATGATGTATAATGATTTTTCTAATTTAACTCAAAAATTATCTAATTATTATAAATTAGATTTAACTTTATTCAATGAAAAATTTAACGATCCTAAAAATATTATTAAAGAAATGCCTTTAGATAAATTGCCTGTTTTAATTAATGAAGTTTGCCTCTTATTTAACAACTATTCCTGTTCAAATCTTTTTATTTTTGATTTAGAGGAAGTAACACAGTTTATTGATAAATGTGTAGATAATATTTTAGATATATTAAAAACTCAAACTGTTATAGTTTGAGTTTTATAATTCATCAGACGAAATTACTTTTATCCCATTTTTTTCTAATAATTCTGTTGTGATTCCGTTCCCATCAATTAAATTGTTCGAAAATGTGCCATCATAAATTTTTCCCTTACCACAAGATGGACTTTTAGATTTTAGGATAGCTTTTTTTATATTAAATTTTTTGGCTAGATTTAATACTTCTTCTGCTCCTTTTTTGTATTCTTTTGTAACATCTATATTATCTTTATTAATAACTTTAGTTTTTTGTATTTCAGCAGGAATTCTAGGAGTTTTTAAACCACCTAATTGTTCTGGGCATATTAGAATAACATCTTTATTTTTTATTAATTCGATTATTTTTTTATTTTCATTATTTCCACCATCATATTTGCAGTTTACTCCTGCAAGGCAGGCACTTACTAATATTTTTTCTTCATTCATTTTTACACCACCCTCAGCTATATTAAAACCCAAACTATAATAGATTGGGTTATTTATTAAAATGGTGCCTCCGGCCAGACTCGAACTGGCACGGCATAGCCACTTGATTTTGAGTCAAGCGTGTCTACCAATTTCACCACGGAGGCAAGTTACATATAAATTATATCACAATGTAACTGTTTTTTAAATTTCTTCTTTATATTTTGTATTAAATAAATCTTTTTCTTCTATTTCTTCTTCAAAATTAATTTCTGGAAGATCTTTTGTTGACTTTAATCCGAAGTAATCTAAAAATTGATTTGTCACTCCATACAATATTGGTCTACCAGGAAGTTCTGATCTACCAACTTCATGGATAAAATTTTTAAAAACTAATTTTCTAATAAGATGTGAACTATTAACACCTCTTATTTCATCTACCATTATTCTAGTTACTGGCTCATTGTAAGCGATAATGGCAAGTGTTTCTAAGGCTGATGGGCTTAATGGTTCTTTAGATTCTTCTCCTATTAATCTTTTATAATAAGATGAATGTTCCTTTTTAGTTACTATTTTTAGTTTTTCACCAAAGTATTCTAATTTTAATCCTCTATTTTCATTATTATAATTTTCATTTAAATTATTGATTATATTTATTAATTCATCTTTATTTATTTCTAAAACATTTGTTATTTGTTCAAGAGAAAGTCCATCTTCGCCAGAAACAAATAATATTCCTTCTAATACAGCTTCTAAATTCATAAATTACACATCCTTAGCTAGCAATGTTATATTACCTAAATTATGATCTTGTTTAATTATTATATTTTGTTTTTTAGCTAAATCAAGAATTGATAAAAATGTTACAACGACATAATCTTTGGTAAAGGTTTCAAATAATTCATCAAAATTAATTTGTTTTTTTGTTTTTAATTTGTCTAATATTTCTTTACTGCGTAAGTTAACAGAATATTCTTTTTTAGTTACTACTGTGTTTAATGGTTTTTCGAGAATTTGTTTTTCCTTTAAATTAGCGAAAGCTTTTATAATATCATCTAATGTTAAATCTTCATTAACTTTTAATGTATCATCTTTGAATTCGTCTAAGACACTCGGAAGTTTAGAATAGAATTCACTTCTTTCTTCTTCTAATTTTTTAAATTCAGATGTAATTTCTTTGTATTTTTGGTATTCAATTAATCTGTTTATAAGGGTTTCTTTTGGATCTTCTTCATCTTCATCATCTTCTTCGTTATTTGGAAGTAATTCTCTTGATTTCATTTCGATTAAATCAGCTGCCATAACTAAATATTCACTATCTATGTTTAAATCTAGTTCTTCCATTTTTGTTATATAAGCTAAATACTGATCCGTAATTTCTGAAATTTTTATTTCGAAAATATCAATGTTGGCCTCTTTAATTAAATGTAATAATAAATCAAGTGGGCCTTCAAATTCTACGGTTTTAAAAGTATATTCCATTATTCTCACCATTGTTAATTATATCATAACCTCTATCAATTTTCCAAATTAAAAGTTAAAAAAATATACTTTAAATAATACAATTAAATAGGTGACTATTAATGGGCAGAATTTTTTTGTTTTTGTTTGGTTTTGGATTAAGTGTGATTGGTTTTGTTTATATAATTAGTTACATGAATTTATTTGCACTTGGGTATAATTTTAAAGAATATGTCCATTTTATTGTTAGTAAGGCAGAATGTCTTATAGGACCGATTGGTTTACTTATAATTTTTTTAACAATTTTTATACCGAAAGGAGATAAAGATGAATTACATTTATGATATTTTACTTAATTTTCAAAAGGAATTTTATGATTTTTATGAATGGAATCCAGATGATGATATTATTCACATAAGAAAAATTCCGTTATTTTATATAAATGATAATGATTTTTATACAATTAAAAATTCTGTTGTTTCTTTTAATAAAGAATTTTGTGACAAAATTCATAATCGTACAGAAAGATTTAAAAAAATTAATGTTGCCTTACTTAATTATGTTTTTTTAATTAGTAATGGTAAAGAAACTATAGCTCTTAAACTTGGAAAAAACGGAATAGTTACACATAAAAGTTCTTTATTATTAGATGAAAATGAAGAAATCTCAGAAATGGCTGAAGATTTAAAAATTAAAAACATGGAATATAAAGTTATTAAGTCAAATGATTTGTCTTTTAATACAAGATATGAAAAAGAAAATATTTTAGATATTTCAAACAAATTACGTTTTCTTTATAATCATAAAGAGGATGATAAGTTAAAATTCTTATATTTAGAATGCTTTGGCAAAAAAGAAGATGATGTGAATAAGGTTTTTAATAAACTTCAAAAGGAAATAATAGTTAATAACAAAAGTACTTTAAAAATGATCGATTTTTTTAAATTAATAAATCAAAAATAAAAAAGATATTAGTTATCCTAATATCCCAAAAGATCTAATGCAAATGGTAAGGCAATTATAAATGCAACTATAATAATTACTAAAATAATAACAAATCTAAGTGTACTTTTACCATCTTTAATTTCTTCAGTTTGTTCTATAGACTCTGTTTGTTCAGCTACTGTTACTTGTTCTGGTGTTTCTCCTACATTTTGATCCATAACTGGTACCGATACATCTAGTTGTTCCCCAACTGCTGGTGTTTCAACAGTTACTGTCTCTTGTACATTTTCTACTACAGGTTCTGAAACAACAGGTTGATCCATAACTGGCGCGATTGCAGGTTGTTGTACTGGTTCTGATGACGCTACTGTGATATTTGTATCAGCTACAGCGTCTTCCATAACTGGTACTGATACATCTACCATTTGTGGCTCTGCTGGTATAGGATCTACGGTTAAAGTTTCTTGTACTTCGGTCTTTTCTGGCTCTACTTGATTTGTAAAATCAAAACTATAGTCTAAATTTTCAGGGCTTTCAGTTTCTAAATTATTTTTTTGTTCATTCATTTTAGTTCCTCCTTATTCTAATAGTTATTATAACAAAATTATTTATAAAAATAAAGCTTTTTCTCCAGTACTTAAAAGTACTGTTTTTTAATACTTAGATAAATTATTTATAAATGTTTCTTCATCCCATATTGTAATACCTAATTCTCCAGCTTTTTTTCTTTTTGAACCTGCTTCTTTTCCGGCAATAACAACATCGGTTTTTTTACTAACACTACTTGTGGTAATTCCACCTAATAATTCAATTTTTTCTTTTGCTTCATCTCTTGTAAATCTTTCCAAGGTCCCAGTTAAGACAAAAGTTTTATCGGTAAATTCTGTTTGATTTGTAGTTGTTTCTTTTAAATATTTCATATTTACTTTATGTTCTTTTAATTTTTTGATTAATTCTTTGTTTTCTTCATCATTAAAATATTCAGTTACACTTTTAGCAATAATTGGTCCAATATCTTTTATGTCGTTAATTTCTTCAAATGAAGCATTCATTAAATTATCTATATTTTGAAAGTTTCTAGCTAAAATATCAGCTGTCTTTTCACCAACATGTCTAATTGAAATTCCAAATAATAATCTTTCTAATGAATTTGATTTACTATTTTCGATTTGCTTTAAAAGATTACTAATGCTTTTTGAACCAAACCCTTCTAATCTCATCAAATCCTCTTTATGGGTATCTAATTTATAAAAATCATCATAGTCTTTTAAGTAGCCTAGGTTATAAAAGTCTTCAATAATTCTATCACCAAAGCCTTCTATATTCATAGCATGTCTACTTGTATAATGAATTAATTTTTCTATTTTTTTAGCTGGACAATGATTATTTGTACAATAATAGGCGGCTTCTTCTTCCTTACGAGCTAATGGTTCATGACACATTGGACAATCTTTAACCATTTCAAAAGGTTTTTCATCGCCTGTTCTTCTTTCTTTAATTACTTTAACAACTTCTGGAATAACATCTCCAGCTTTTTTTATTGCAACTATATCACCAACTCTTATGTCTTTTGATTTCACATAATCTTCATTATGAAGTGTGGCTCTTGAAATAACTGAGCCCATAACTCTAACTGGTTCTAAATCGGCACTCGGAGTTACTTGTCCAGTTCTTCCTACTGTAAATACTATATTTGTTATTTTAGTAAGAACTTCTTCAGCTGGAAATTTGTATGCGGTTGCCCACTTTGGGCTTCTAGCAGTAAATCCTAATCTTTTTTGGTCGTTTAAATCATTTACTTTGATTACTATTCCATCTATTTCATATGGTAAGGTACTTCTATTTTCGGTCCAGTAATTTATATAACTAACAAGTTCCTTTATATTATCTATTTTTTTATTATTAGGATTTGTAACAAAGCCTAGTTCTTTCATAAATTTTAAAGCATCTTCATGAGTATAAATGTTATATTCTTCAGGATTAGGAAGATGATATATAAAGCAGTCTAAATTCCTTGAAGCGGCTACTTTGGAATCTAATTGTCTAACACTTCCGGCAGCAGCATTTCTTGGGTTGGCAAAATTTTCACCGTTTGCATTTAATTTTTCAAAAGAAGCTTTACTCATATATATTTCGCCGCGGACTTCAATATCTATCTGTTTATTAATTGTAAGTGGGATACTTTTGATAGTTCTTGCATTATGGGTTATATCCTCACCAGTAACTCCATCACCTCTAGTTGCAGCTCTTACAAGTTTTCCTTTTTTATATAAAAGCGAAACTGAAAGTCCATCGATTTTTAACTCTGCTACATATTTGGGATTTGAAACTGTTTTTTTTATTCGTTCATCAAATGACATTATTTCATCTTCATTAAATACATTGCCTAATGAAAGCATTGGTATTTCATGAGTTACTTTTTTAAATTCTGAAATAACTTCACTACCAACTCTTGTTGTAGGAGAATCTTCTCTTTTTAATTCTGGATGTTTTTCTTCAAGTTCAGTGAGCTCCTGCATATATCTATCATATTCTTGGTCAGTAATAGTAGGTTTGTCTAAAATATAATATTCATGATTTGCTTTATCTATCAATTTTATTAGTTCATCTATTCTTTGTTCTATCATTATTTTCACCCTATCTTT
This sequence comes from uncultured Bacillota bacterium, assembly GCA_948466255.1. Lineage (GTDB taxonomy): Bacteria > Bacillota_I > Bacilli_A > RF39 > UBA660 > Coprosoma. The sequence continues at coordinate 75,604 of CAOJZV010000001.1, forward strand.
ATTATATCAATATTAGCTTGTTTTATCAATGAAAAAAGCAGTTTTTAACTGCTTAATGGTTTTTATTTAATGCACTATAAGTAAATGCGAAAATAGCTAGTCCTGCTAGGAAAAGAGCTATCCATAAAATTGGGTTACTATGATTTGCATCTAACCATGCTTTAACTGGCTCCATCCACTCGTTTAATTTATCAATTATACTTAATATCATTTTATTCCACCTTTCTTATACTCTTGTGACCTTTCATTATTTTAACTATACCATATTTCCTAGAAAAAGCAATAGTTAATATACTACCAATGCCAACAATAATACCTTCTCCATAGGTATCGTGAATAACTTTATCCCCAACACTATAAGTGGCATTTTCATCTATCATATCTTCTTTTATGAATTTTGGTTTTTCTATTGGAGCATCAGAGTCTAAATATTTATTATCAATTTCTTCAATAAATCTGCTTGGAGGATTAGCTTGTGTATTACCATAAAGCATTCTTCTTTTAGCGTTTATTAAAGTTAATGTTTCCTTGGCTCTAGTCACGGCAACATAGCACAGTCTTCTTTCTTCCTCGATATCATCACTACAGTCCATAGAGTTAACGTGTGGGAAAAGTCCTTCTTCTAAGCCTATAATAAAAACATGTTTAAATTCTAAGCCTTTAGCTGAATGAATTGTCATAAGGGTGACTACATCAGTATTGTTTTTGTGTTCCTCAATATCAGAAACTAAGCTTATTTCCATTAAAAATTCATCTAAAGAAATTACTCCATTATTTTCCTCAAAATTTTTAGTTATTGATTTAAATTCTTCTAAGTTTTCTAATCTAACTTCAGCTTCTAAAGTTTTTTCATTTTCTAATTCTTTTTTAATGCCACTTTCTTTTAAAATTAAATCTACTAGATCAGTTAGTGAAAGATTTTCACTTTCTTTTTTTATTTTTTCAATTATTTTTTTAAATTCTAATTCTTTTCCACTATCAATAGCTTCATAAAGTGAGGTCCCATTACTGGTGGCTTTTACAGCTAGGTTTTCGATAGTCTTTGGACCTATTTGTCTTTTGGGAACATTTATAACCCTCATTAAACTAACGTCGTCATTTTGATTATATATTAGTTTTAAATAGCTAATTAAATCTTTTATTTCTTTTCGGTTATAGAAATAGAAACTACCGACAACTTTATAAGGAATATTTTCTCTAAGTAATGCTTCTTCCATATTCCTTGATTGGGCATTAGTTCTATAAAGGATAGCAATATCTTCTTTTTTTTCACCACTTGCGATTAATCTTTTAACCCTATCCATTACATAATGGGCTTCATCTTTTTCATCGTATGAACGGTGATATTTTATTTTTGGCCCATCTTCATTTTTAGTCCATAGATTTTTTTCTTTTCTTTTTTTATTATTTTTGATTATGTCGTTTGCAACATTTAAAATATTACTTGTTGAACGATAATTTTCTTCTAGAAGAATTACTTTAGAATTTGGATAATCTTTTTCAAAGTTTAGTATATTTCTATAATTGGCTCCTCTAAATCCGTATATTGATTGATCAATATCACCAACTACGCATATGTTTTTATATTTCGCGCTTAACATTTTTATTAATATATATTGGGCTTCATTTGTATCTTGGTACTCATCTACTAATAGATATTTAAAACGTTCTTGATATCTTTGTAATATTTTTGGATTTTCTTTAAATAGTTTTATTGGCAAAACTAATAAATCATCAAAATCTACAGAATTATTTTGTTTTATTTTTCTTTCATATTTTCTAAAAACATCTGTTATAATTTGTTCATAATCGGAGCTTGCAAACTTACTATAACTTTCGGCATTCATTAATTCATTTTTCGCACTGCTGATTTTATTTTTAATTGTCCTTGGATTATAAATTTTAGGATCTAGGTTCAGTTCTTTTAGAATTTTTTTTATTACTGTAAGGGTATCATCGCTATCTAAAATAGTAAAGTTTTTTTGAAACCCTAATGTTTCATAATTTTCCTTTAGGAATAACAATCCTAATGAGTGAAATGTAGAAATTTGAATATTGTAAGCTACTGAACCTAACATGTTGAAAATACGCTCTTTCATTTCTTTGGCTGCTTTATTAGTAAATGTTATAGCCAAAATATTATGAGGATCTATATTTTTTTCATTAATTAGATAAGCTACTTTGGTTGTTAAAACTCTAGTCTTTCCACTTCCGGCTCCAGCTAATATCAAGATAGGACCATCTGTAATATTTACAGCTTCTAGTTGTTTATCATTTAATTTTGTTAAATCCATAGTATCACCTTATTTAATTATACTATATTTTTCTTTTTTTGGGTTATTTGTAAGAAAAAAATTAAAACTTTTTCTCGATAAAAGAAGGAATTGGGCCTATAAATCTCGTATGATATATATGAGGTGGTATAAATGATATCAAAGAGAACTAGTAATCAAAAATTATGTAATGTCAAACATGCCAAAGGAAATATTCTTATAAAAAAAGAACTTTTAAATAAATATTCGAATTTTAAAGAAATATTTAAAGGCGAAAGTAATAACTTTGATGGTGTAGTTAATGTTAATAAGATAATTCCAGAATTAAAAAATATTAATCTCGATAAACTTAATGTAGAACAAATAAAAAAGCTGGCAAATCTTATATTTGAAAACCATCATCCAACAAATAAATTTATAAATAATAAAAACATAATCATTGTAACTAAATCTGGTATAAATGAAAGTATTGAAAAAATTTATTATAATCATAATCAAAGATATTTTTTGAAAGAACATATGAAAGTATTTTCTGATTTAGGTGATATAATTGAGCATGCTACATTGATTAATCAAGTTATAGAAAAGAAAAACAGAAAAAAATATAATAGTTGGCACTACTATTTTGATTGTTTGAGGATAGGTAATTGTTTTTACTATTTGGAATTTGAAATTGTTTCTATGGATAATGGCGAAAATCATTACAGAATACAAAGATTAAAATTAAAAGAAAAAAACAGATGACCGGGTTGGGGACGCTAGTAATATTACTAGAATCTTGCCACCTTGTAGTCATCTGTTTCTATTAATGATAATACTATAAATTTAAGCTAAAGTCAAATTAGTATTATCGTAATTATTATATGTAATTACAAAAAAATTAAAACTTTTTCTTGGAAAAAGAAGGAATTGGGCCTATAAATCTCGTATGATATATATGAAGGGGCAAGAAAGGAGGCAAAAAATGGATGGACATGTTCTTATGGATATGAATGAGGTTGTCACACAAAGCTACTCTTCTTCACATAAGGCAGTAGATGTCGTAGGTGCTGGGAACAGTGTAGATGATGTCATTGCTTTTAGTGATGGAACTGTTGAGATTGTGGTTAATACCGTGACTGGTAACCGCAAGGGTTCTAGAGGAACAGCGAGTTATGGGAACTTTGTTAAAATTCGTCATGATAATGGTATGAAAACTTTATATGCTCATATGGAATACGGAAGTATCAGCGTGAAAGCTGGCGAGCATGTAAGTAAAGGCCAAAAAATTGGACGGATGGGCGATACCGGTAATGCCTATGGGGTTCACTTACATTTTGAAGTTAGACAATCTGATGAAAGCCGAATAGATCCGTATCCTTATTTGTTTGAAGGAAAGCAAATTGTCATTCCAAAAATAGAAGAAGAAATCCCTGATGATAATTCTACTTTGACCAGTAGTGATTCTAATGAAAATTTTTTAGGTGAAACTAAAGAAGATAAAAATTCTAAGGAAACATCTGAGGCTATTTTTGATAATGACAGTATATATCTTTCTAGAGCAAATAATATTATGGATAATCCTAGCGTAGAAATCGAATCTAATAATCCTGATAATGATTCTATTTCTTATTTAAGTAATTTTGAATATGGCGATGGTTCTATTGTTGATGGGCTTAAATCTATTGGCGCCGATAGTTCTTTTGATTATAGAACTTTACTTGCCTATGAAAATGGTATTCATAATTACCGTGGTTCATATGAACAAAATATCAAATTACTTAATTTACTGAAAACAGGTAATTTAAAAAAGGTTTAATTTTTATTAAGCCTTTTTATATTTCATTATACGAAATTAAATATTTTGTCTTATTGTTTGGCTTAATAAAAGATCACCTCTTTGATATGTATGAATATAATAAATTGAAAAGGAAGGAGAGTTTATGAAAAAAATTATAATTGGTTTAATTATTTGTGGGCTTGTGATAGCTGGATATTTTATTTTTAAAGGTGAATCTAAAGATAATGGTGAATTAACTAAAGTAAAAGTTGGGGAAGTTACACATAGTGTTTTTTATACTCCACAATATGTCGCACATGCTTTAGGATATTTTGAAGATGAAGGATTAGATGTTGAACTACTACTAACTGCCGGAGCGGATAAGGTTACAGCTGCTGTTTTATCTGGAGATGTTCAAATTGGTTTCTGTGGTAGTGAAGCTACAATCTATATTTATCAGCAAGGTGAAAAAGATTATTTAGTAAATTTTGGAGCACTTACTAAACGTGATGGTAGTTTCTTAGTATCTAGAGAAAATATTAAAGATTTTACTGTTGAAGATTTAAAAGGTAAAAAGATCCTTGGTGGTAGACAAGGTGGAATGCCAGCAATGACTCTTGAATGGGCGCTTAATTCTAATGGTATTAGTAGCGATTCTACTGATATTGATACTAGTGTTGAATTTTCTGCGATGTCTGGTTCATTCATCGGAGGTAATGGTGATTTTGTTACTTTATTTGAACCTACAGCGTCTGAACTTGAAAAAGAAGGACACGGACATATAGTGGCGTCTGTTGGTGAACTTGGGGGAGTTGTTCCTTATACTGCTTATAATGCAAAAAAAAGTTATATTGAAAAAAATCCTAAGGTAATTGAAGGATTTAATAAAGCAATCCAAAAAGGTTTGGATTATGTATTTAGTCATTCTAATGGGGAAATTGCGGATGTAATTGCTGATTATTTCCCTGACACTTCTAAGAAGGATTTAACTGCTATTGTAAAACGTTATAAAGACAGTGATTCTTGGTTTACTACAACGTTCATTGAAAAGAAAGATTTCAACCATATACAAGAAATCATGAAGAATGCTGGTCACCTAGATAAAAAAGCACCTTATGATAAATTAGTTGACAATACTTTCTCTAAGGAAAGATAATGATTTTAAGTATTAAAGATTTACGAAAAATTTATCACACAAAGCAAAATGAAATTTTAGCTGTGGATAATTTTTCTTTTAATTTGAAAGAGGGAGAGTTTGTCGCGATAGTCGGGCCAAGTGGCTGTGGGAAATCGACTATCTTATCTATCTTATGTGGACTTGATGAGCCTTCTAGTGGGACCATAGAAGCTGACAAAAATTTAAAGTTTGGATATATGCTTCAAGGTGATAATTTATTCGAATGGCAAACAATTTTTAAAAACTGTTTGCTGGGGCTTGAAATTAATAAGGAAGTCACTAAAGAAAGTAAAGAATATGTTAAAAAACTTCTTAAAACATATGGCCTTGAAGAATTTATGGATGCTTATCCTTCTAATTTATCTGGTGGAATGCGTCAACGTGTTTCTTTGATTAGAACGCTGGCAACTAAACCTGATTTACTATTTTTAGACGAACCGTTCTCGGCTTTGGATTACCAAAGTAGATTAGCGGTTTCGGATGATGTATATAAAATTATAAAAAAAGAAAAGAAAAGTGCGATTATGGTAACCCATGATATTAGTGAGGCTATTTCAATGGCAGATAGAATTATTGTTCTATCTAAAAGACCTAGTACAATTAAAAGTATATATGAAATAAAATTAACTAATAGAAGTACACCAATTAATAATCGTAAAGCAAAAGAGTTTTCAAAATACTATGATATGATTTGGAAGGATATTGATTATCATGTTTAGTGAAGAACATAAACGTTATTTAAAAAAAATTAGAAGAAATAAATTTTTTGTTAGATTTGTTCAGATTTTAATCATTGCTATATTGCTTATTTCTTGGCAATTAGCGGCTGATTTAGGCCTTATTAATACTTTTATTTCTTCTAGTCCTAAAGCGATTATTTTGACTATTGTAGGGCTTTATAATGATGGCTCCTTATTCCATCATATATGGGTTACTTTATATGAAGTTATAGTTAGTTTTGTACTTGGGACTATTATTGGTATTTTGATTGCTACTTTGTTATGGCGATTTACATTTTTAGCTAAGGTTTTAGACCCGTATTTAACTGTTTTAAATAGTTTGCCTAAGGTTTCATTAGGCCCAATAATAATTATTGTTGCTGGTGCGGGAACTGGTTCTATTATTTTAATGGCATTATTTATTTCAGTTATTATAACAATAATTGATGTCCATCAAGCTTTTATGGGAACTGATTCTAATAAAATTAGGCTCCTTGAAAGTTTTAAGTCTTCAAAAACGCAAATGTTATTTAAACTAGTTTTACCTAGCAATTACAACAATATTATTAGTGTATTTAAAGTTAATCTTAGTTTAACATTTATAGGTGTTATTATGGGTGAATTCTTAGTTTCAAAAGCTGGTGTTGGTTATCTAATTATGTATGGCTCACAGGTATTCAATCTTAATTTAGTCATGACTGGTATTATTCTTTTAGCTATTATGGCTAGTTTAATGTATTACTTAATTCTTTTCATCGAAAAAAGACTTTCAAGATAAACTTGAAGTCTTTTTATTTTATGTCATTCATCCAATCATTTTCTTCTTCTTTTTTTAAGTCATCTTTCATTTTGTTTACTTTATCTTGAGTTAGTAACATTTCTAATTTTTTTGGATTTTTTTCTTCTATTGCATGGATTAGTTCGTCTTTTGTGACGATATCATCGTATAGGTCATCTTTGCTGTTTTCATCTGAATATTTTGTATACATATCTACTAGTGTACCCTCTTCTTTTTTTCTTTTTAGTAGAAGTAATAACAAGAAGAAAAGAATTAGTATTAAGATAATTAATAATCCAAATAAAATTGTAGTTAGACTAACGCCAAATAAGGTTATGACTGAACTTTTTTTTACTTTTATTTTATAGTATGTACTTATTCCTTTATCATCGGTTACTTTAATTGTAATTTCATTATCACCAACTGATAGTTTTTTGTTTCCAATTATTTCTACTTCATCATTTTCATTAAGTGGGATAGCTTTGATTGTTAATTTATTAACATCTTTTTTTACTTTTATACTATATTCATATGTATTTGGATCGAAATCAATTTTTCCCTCTTTTATTTTTAATGATATTAATTTTGGACTTGTAGCACTTTCTAATTTGGTAACGTTTAAGGTATATTCCCTTATGCTTCCATCCTCAGCAGTTACGGTTATACCAACTGGTGTAGCAATACCGAATTTAAAGTTTCCGTTATTAGAAATTTTTACAGTAGCGTTTTTATCTGATGTTATATAACTTAAGTCTAATTGGTTTATATCGCTTGGTACGTAAACATCATATGTTAAAACGTCTTTTTTAAAGTTTGGGGCGACTTTACCTTGGTTAACAACTAAATTAGATAATGTATTATCACTAGATTTGGTTGGTGTATTTTTATTATCTGATGATGGTTTTGGTTTTGGTGTTGGCTTTGGTGTAGTAGTTTGGGTGTTTTGATTTGCATTGGTAATAGTAATTGTTTTACTATTAACATTTGAGCCATGAACTACTGATGCGGTATCACCAACGATTACGTTATTCATATTTATGGTTGTGGTTCCTACTTTTTTGGCTTTAAATGTCATAACAAATAAACTATCTGATGATGATATGTATTCTCCACTCATACCTAGAGCCACGAATCTTTTTGTTTTTGTTCCATAACTAACACTTAGTTTTGATGAAACAGGTTTAAGGGATACATATTCTAAGTATGAACTATCGAATATAATATCTCCTTGAACTGTTGCGACTCCTTTTGCAAGTCCACTAATATCTGATAATTTAAGTGTTATTTCAATGTTGTTATTTACTTTTACTGTATCATTACCGGTAAAGCTTAGGGTAACGTTTCCAGCAGACACATTTGATGCCCCAATACTGGTTGAAAAGACTAATAAACAAATCACTAATAATATTTTCTTTATTTTTTTCATATCTATTCCTCCTAATATAATGATGCTGTTCCTATAATATGATTAACAATTTTTAGGGCATCTATTGCGTTTATTGTACTGTCGTTTGTTGTTTCGGCTGCTTCTAAATAACATCCGTTTAATAATTCATTTTCGATAATATGGTTAACTACTTTTAATGCGTCAATTGCATTTATTTGTCCATTACCATCGGTATCACCTTTTACGACAATTACTTTTTGGTCTATTACTTGGTCGCTTTTAAATAATTTTACAATCATTCCAGTTCCGATATTATTTCCAGTATATTCGGTTACACCATCGCTTTTGTAAATTTTTAGTTTTTCATTATCATTATCTAATTGGTCTTTCATTGCTTCAGCTGAAGTATCTATTTTAACTGTTTTTATCATTCCATCGCTGATTGTATGACCATACTGTTTTGATGTTATTTTTTCATCTGATTGTTTCATTACTGTTACTGTATAAATTGTTGTTTGACTAGTACCTTTTACTTTTATTTTTACAACATTTTCAGTATCTAAATCATTGATGGTAATACTTGTTATGTCTTGATACTCCCCATCGTTTAAGGAAATTGTCATTTTTGATAGTATATCACTTACTGTTGGAGTTATGGTGATGCTTGTTGCATCGGTTCCAATATAAGCGATATAGTCTAATACTTCGCTTTTAAATGTTGGTGAAAGATTTCCGTTTGTTACAGAAATATTTGTAAGGTTTGCAGAAATATCTTCATCACGAATTACTTTAACGTTGTATGTTTTTGTACTTCCATCTTCGGCAGTTACAACAAGTGGGATAGTATTTTCACCATAATCTAAATTATGGGTCCCAGTTCCAGCAATTGTTTGTCCTTCGTCTAGAATTCCATCGATATTGATAGTACTGACATTTGAACCAACATTTATTGTGTAGTCGGTTGTGCTTGGGTCAAAGGCTGGTGATAACATTCCTTCACTGGTTGTAATTCCTTTTAAATTGGTATTACTTGATTTGTTTTTATTTATAGTTATGGTATATGTTCTATCAACTCCGCCTGCTGAAGTTACGGTTACTTGATGTGTATATGGGAAGGCGTTTACGTCGATATCACCAAATCCAGTTACGGTACTACTTTCTGCTTCTTTGGTTCCACTTACATTTAATCTAGTATCTTTTGGATCAATTGAAATGGTATAGTTTAATGTATTTTGATTGAAATTAGGGCTTAATGGATATTCTTTCCCACTATCTGTTTTTACTGTTAAATCGCTTAAATAGTTATTTGCTTGTGGTAATCTATTTACTTCGATTTGATATGTTTTGGTTGTTTTATCTTCAGCTACTACAGTAATATATACGATGTTGTTGTTTCCAACTTGGAAATCTTTATTTCCTTCTATTTCGATTGTTGCGTTAGCGTCTTCAGCAACTGTTCTTAGGGTTAATGAAGTTATTTCATTTGGTACTTGCATCGTATATTTTGTTGTTTCTTTTGTAAATGCTGGTGAAAGGGTTCCTTCTAAGGTACTTAAAAGGGCTAAATCATTGTTGGATGATTTTTTTCTATCAATATTTATGGTATATGTTTTGATATTTCCACTTTCAGCAGTGACGGTTACAGTTATGGTATTAGGCCCTGCCTTCAAATATGTTATTCCAGTTCCCTGTACTGTAGCGTTTTTGTCTTCGGCTGTTGCGGTTACATTTGCTTCAACTATATCGTTTTCAACGGTCATATTATAGGTAGTTATTGTTCTATCAAAACCACTTACAGTTATACCGTTTACTTTTAAATCGCTTAGATAATTATTATCTGATGGCTCTCTATAGACGTTGATTGTATATATTCTAAATGTATTATCTTCAGCGGTTACGGTTATTTCTATTTCGTTATTACCGATTACAAGTGGATGGTCTCCATTTCCAGTCACGGTTGCATTTGGGTCTTCCGCAACAGCCATAATATTGATTTTGTCGATATTGTTATCAACGGTTGCGGTATAATTTAAGGTATTTTTATTAAATTCTGGAGTAAATGGATGGTCGGCTAAAAGTGAAGCTAGATTGTTATTTGATGATGCGGCTTTGCTGACAACGATAACGTAGGTTTTCTTTGTTCCGTCTTCAGCTACAACGTCAATATCAAATGTGTTTAATCCAGTTGTTAATGTTTTTTCACCGGTTCCAGTTACAGTTGCGGTATCAGATTCAGCTATGGCATTTATGTTTACACTAGCAACGTCATTACCAACACTTAGTGAATATGATAATGTATTTGGATTAAAATCTGGAACTAGGGTTTGATCATCGATTGATAAACTTTTTAGATTGTTATTATTATCTTTATTTTTTTCTATTTCGATAATATATTTTCTTTCTGTTCCGTTTGCACTTATAGAATTAACAACAAAATTATTTGTTCCTGTGGTTAGAGTTTTGGTTCCTAAGCCTTCTATTTTGGTGCCTTTATCTTCGGCAGTTGCGCGTATTTCTACTTCATCTATGTCTTTAGCAACACTAAATTTATATGTTAGGGTTGTTTTATTAAAGACTGTTATGTAGTTAGTACCATTTTTATCTACTACTTCTAAGGTAGATAAGTAGTTATTACTTGATGGTTGACGAGTAATTACTAAGTTATAGGTATTTATAGTTCCATCTTCGGCGGTTACGGTTATTGAAGCATGATTTTCTCCCATAGCAAGATTTGTATTTCCAGTTATGCTTACGGTAGCTGTACTATCTTCGGCTTCAGCATTGATGGTTGCATTTTCTACTTCATATGGAACGGTTAAAGTATAGTCTTTAATGTTTTTACTGAAGGTTGGTGTGATTAAACCGTTTGTTGATGATAAACTTTTTAAGTTAGCATTTGATGAACGTTCTCTAAAGATATCTATTTGATATGTTTTAGTTGTTCCGTCTTCGGCAGTTACAGTTATATTAACTAGATTATCACCTGTATTTAAGGTTGTTAGTCCTGTTCCTTGGACGGTTGCGTTACTATCTTCTGGAGTTGCACTGATGGTTAAGCTTGATACACTATTTGGTACTGTTGCGGTGTAGTTTGTATCATTTTTATTGAATGTTTCGTTTAAATTATAACTATCTGATAGAGTTAAACTTGTTAAGTTAGCGTTGTTACTTTTTGCTCGTGTAATAACTATGGTATAAGTTGTGGTTGTATTATCTTCAGCGGTTACGGTTATTCTTACTGTGTTATTACCAGTATTTAATTTTACAACACCTGTTCCGGTTACGCTTTTTGCGTGTTCATCTGATGCAGTTGCGTTTATGGTTACTTGATTAACGTTGTTTGGAACATTTGCGGTATATACTAACAAATCTCTTTGGAATGTTTCATTTAAACTTGTTTCTTTTATTGATAGTGATGATAAACTACTATCGTTTGATGCTTTTTTGGTTACAACGATAACATACGTATTTTTTTGGTTATCTTCTGATGTTACTTCAATGTTGAATGTATTGGTTCCTGTTTGTAATGTTTTATTTCCAGTTCCAACTACGGTACTTGTTGATACTTCTGGATTAGCATTAATTACAATATTGGTTACGTATGATTCTACGGTTACGTTATAACTATTAACATTTTTGTTGAAGGCTGGTGATAGACTGTGGTCAACTACTTCTAATGATTGTAATTTATTATTAGCGTTTAGGCTTCTTGTAATATTGATTGTGTAGTTTTTACTATCACCACTAGCTGCGGTTACTTTGACGATAAATGTATTTGAACCTGCATCAAGGGATTGATTTCCGGTTCCAGTTACTGTTTGGGTAGCGTTATCATCTAGGATAGCCGCAATATCAACATTGGTTACTTCGTTTGGAACGGTTATATTATATGTTTCTGTAGTATTACTAAAGTTTGTTAAATAGTTTGTTCCATTATTAGTAACTGTTAAACCTTTTAGTTTAGTATTTGTTGATTGTTTTCTTGTGACATTTAATGTGTACGTATTAATATTTCCATTTTCAGCGGTTACAGTTATTGTATATGTATTTAGACCAACTGATAAGAAGCTTGGACCACTGACTGTTGCGGTGGCATCTTTATATTCTGGGGTTGCGGTTATGGTTGCAGTTGTAACGTCATAATCAACATCAACGTTATATGTGTTTTGAGTTTTATTAAAGGTAAATGCTTTTTCTTGTAAGGTTAAATTACTTAAATAAGCATTCCCCGATTTTTCTCTATTTACGGTTATTGTATATTCGGTTTTTGTAGTTGTATTTTGAGCAGTTACTACTACTTTTATGGTATTTATTCCAGTATTTAAGTTTATGGTTCCAGTTCCAGTTACGGTTGCATCGCTATCTTTTGGTGTTGCGGTAACTTGGATACTAGATTTTTCAAATGGTACTGTTCCGATATTGTATGATAATAAATCTTCTCTAAATCCAGTTATGGTAGTCCCATCTACTTTTAAATCTGATAGAGCGGAAATATCTTTTTTATTTCTAGTTACTGTTAAGGTATAATCTTTTTCAGCTCCGTTTTCAGCTTTTACTCTAATTTGGATTGTATTTGTTCCATAATTTAAAGTATGTTTTCCGGTTCCTGAAACGATTGTAGCATTTGAATCATTGGCGATAGCGTTAACATTTATTTCGTCTACTGTTCCTGGAACGGTAGCGGTATAAAGGGTTGTAGCTGGCGCGAATGTTTCGTTTAGATTATAACCATCGATTGATAATGATTTTAAATTATTATCACTTGATTTATTTCGTGAGAATTTTATTACATATGTTTTTAAGGTTCCATCTTCAGCTTGAACTACTATATTAGCTTCAGTATCTGAAGAACTATATGTTCCAGTTCCTGAAATGATTGTAGCATTGGCAGTATCTTCTAAGGCTCCAGCTACATTAATATCGGTTACAGTTGAATCATAGGTATAGGTATAGTAATTATAAAATGTTGGATTAAAATTTGGAGATAAAGTTCCTTGTGGATTTGAAGTTACTGTTAAACTATGAAGGTTAGCATTATTTGATAAACGTCTAATTTTTATTTCATAATTTTTTGTAGTTTTATCTTCAGCAGTTACGGTTATGGTAAATGTATTATCTCCAACAACTAGATTTTTAACTCCAGTTCCAGTTACGGTTGCTTTGGTATCACTTACAGTTGCGGTTATATTAACAGAACTTTTTGAGTTTGTTACATTTGGTAAAATGTATGTTGTTTTGTTTGAATTAAAGTCTGGTACTGTTTGTCCATCTACTTTTAAATCTAATAATGTATTATCACTTGATGGAGCAGTTCTTGTGACGTTTAAAGTATAGTTTTTGCTTGTACATGAATTTCCAGGTACTGAAGTATATGTCGCACCACAGTCTTCAGCTTCTACTGTTATGGTTTTTGTATTTAAGTTTGTTCCATAATTTGTTAAGTTCCATGCACCTGTTCCTGATTTTACTGTAGCATTTTTATGTGTTGCTTCGGCACTTACTGTTGTTTGATTTGTTACGTATGGAACAGTTGCGGTATAAGTAAATACGTTATTTGATAATGGATAATCCAAGGTTGCTCCTGTTAGGTTTAAACTTTTTAAAGTTATATCATTTGATAGTCTTTTAACGTTTATTGTATATATTTCTTGTGTTCCGTTTTGTGATTGAACAACTAAGTTAAAACTGTTATCACCAACTGAAAGTGTTTTATTCCCAAGACATCCATCTAAAATTTTTGCGGCAGCATCGGTTGGGGTAGCGGCTACCGTGATACTTGAAACACTATTTGGAACTACTGTATTAAAGATTCTTTCTGATGTTCCTGATGTGAATACTGGTGTGGTAGAATATGCAAGTCCATTACTACCTGTTAGAGTTAATGTTTGTAATGTAACATCACTACTCATAGCACCAAAGACAGTAAATGATAATCCACTGACTGTTTTTTCATAGCCACCACTAACTTTTGTATAGGCTGCATCGACGTCTAAATTAACTTGAGTTCCTGGAGCAGCATCGTCTTTTACTTTGAAATACACGCTTCCTAAGGTTCCACCTGTTTCTAGTGGCGCTGCATCTTTTGAATCATAAACTAAGACTTTAACCATATTCACATTTGTGTCGTTGTTACCTTCTACTTGCCAGTTGGTCTTTTTTTTGTTTGTTGTTGATGTCCCTGCTGCTGGCCAAATTCCACCTTGGTATGTTGTTGACATATCGGTTTCTAAATATATTTCGCCAGCATCTTCAATTACTTCGACAATACTTGGATCATATTTTATTCCCATTTGCATTGAGGTTACAGTTGTAGGTCCTGGTTCGTAATCCAAATTAATTTTGAATACCTGACCTGGTTCTAAATAGCCTCCATCTTCAATGGGGTCTTCAGTTCCGTCTCCTTCCCAATCATTAGCAGTTGCATCCCAGTCGAATGCGCTTATACTAAAACTATGTTTTGCAGCTTCGGCACTTACATGCGCGAAAAAAATTGTAGATACAAATAAAACTAAAAATAAAGCTTTATTTCTTTTAACAAACTCCTTCATACTACTCTACCTTCCCTATTTTTACTATTATCATAATTTTACCATAAATGGCTTTATTTTACTACTAATTTTCGACATTTTTTTATCAAAAAAGGAAAAGTTTTTGACTTTTCCTTTTGGTAGGTATTCTTATTTATTCAGTGATGTTATTTTACCTAAAATATATTTTTTCAATTTACTGAAATCATCGACGTCTACTTCATCTGTTTCTTCAATATCGGATGTCTTAAATATAATATGGTCATTGTTATATGTTTCTTTTCCTAAGATTTGTTTGATTACTAAATTTAGGTCATCAACGTCAATATATTGGTCAAAGGTAGTTTCACCTCTTACGGCGATATAGGCAGTATCATAAACTTTTCCATTATATTCAAGTTTGACAATTATACTGGTTGAAACAGGTGTTGCTTCTAAATCGGTAATTTCATTTCCTTCTATATCATAGAAATGGATTAAGGTTTCTTTATTATTTAGATTAGATAAGAACTCAGCGAGTGTTTCGTTTTCGTCTGGTCCAATTACAATATTTTTAATTGCATCTTGGTCTTCTAAATTAACAACATCTCTTCTAACTTCATAAACATCACTTTCTAAGCTTAAATTTAGAACACTTACATTAACTACTTTTTTAACTTCAGGATTTTGTTTACTTGAAACAGTAATTGTTGTATCTCCTAAGGTTAATGCGGTAACGGTTCCATCTTCTACGGTTACGACTGAAGGATCTTCTACTTCCCAGATTAATTCTTTATTAATGGCATCTTCTGGTAATAATGTTGGTTCTAAAGTAACAACATCACCTTTTTCCATTAGTAAGAAATCGTCTAGGATAATTTCTTTAATCGCGCGGTTACGGATTACGTTTATAGAAACTTGTCTTTCTGTTCCATCTTCAGCAGTTACGGTAATTGTAATAGGATTATCTCCATAGTTTAAATAGTTATCTTTATGTCCAGTTACGGTTGCGGCTGGATTTTCTAGGATAACATCAAAGTCAATAATTGTGGTGTCTTCCTCTACTTCTACTTCATAAGTATCTACCGTGTTTGTGTAACTTGGAGATAAGGCTCCTGCCGATGGAATAATATTTACAATATTATTATTTGATGATGCTTCTTTATGAACATTGATTTCATAAACATTAACGCTTCCATCTTCGGCGGTTACGACAACTTCGTAATGGTTATCACCGATGGCAAGAATTTGTTTTCCAGTACCGGTTATGGTTGCTGTCTCGTCACCGTTAGCAGAAATTGTTATCTCATGAACATTATCATCTACATCAACTTGATAACTATTAACGTCTGGTTCAAAGGCTGGATTTAAGGTACCTGGGTCAACGCTTAGTGATAATAATTTATTGTTTTCTGCGGTTTTTCTTGTAACTTTTAATGTATATGTTCTAAGGAATCCTTTCATACTAGTAACATTTAAATATATATAATTGGCACCAGCCTTTAGTGAATAAACTCCATTACCTTCTAAGGTTGCAGATTCATCTTTTAAAATTCCTTTGACATCAATACTATCTACACTAGCGTCTACTTCTACTTCATAGTAATTAATTTCTTCTGTGAATGCTGGAGAAAGTTCTCCTTCACTTATTTGAATATCTTTTAGATAGTTCTCAACTTCTGGTCTTTTAACAACAGTTAATGTATAAATTGTTTGACCACCGTTTCGGTCAGTGACAACAATTTCAACTGGGTTTGGACCGACAACAAAATTCTCATTATTATGAATTTCGTAAGTGGCAGTTGGGTCTTCTAAAGTAATATCAAATGTTAAAGAATTAATTTCATTTGGAACACGAACAACGTAATCGGTTGTATTCTTTTCAAATTCTGGCGCGAGCATTCCTTCATGAGCTCTAAGGTCTAATATTTTAGAACTAATAAGTTCGGCTTTTTTAACATGAAGTGTGTAAGTTCGAACGCTTCCATCTTCGGCGGTTACGACAACATCGATTGTGTTTTCACCAGCTACTAATTTATGGACACCGTCTCCAGTAATCGTTGCACCGTCGTTTGAATAGGCAACTACGGTAATTTCGGAAATGGTCTCATCTACATCAACATTGTATTCAAGAACATCAGGGTCAAATGTAGGTGATAATTTTCCTTCATTAACTCCTAGGAACATTAAATGATTTTCATCACTCTTTGCCTTGTTAACAACTACGGTATATGTTCTTGTGGTTCCCATTTCACTAGTAACAACGATTGGGAATACGTTTCTACCTTCTGATAAATTATGGAATCCAAGACCATCAACAGTTGAGGTGGTAGCTTCTGGTTTTCCACTAAATACTATCGAATTAATATCGGAATCTACGTTGATAACATATGGCCCAGTATTTGTTTTATCGAAAGCAGGTGTAAGGTCCCAAAGGTTTGTACTAAGACTATCTAAATAATCATTATGTGATAATTCTTGTTCAATATTAAAGGTATATGTTTTTGTAGTAACTCCATCTTCGGCTGTGGCAACAATTGTAATTTTATCAGGTTTTGTTTGAAGATTTTTATTACCACTAATAACATAGGTTGTCCCTGGAACAAGTGGTTCAACTTTTTCATTTAATGAAGTAACACTACTATCTAAGTGTAGGGTATAATTCTCATTATCTTTATCAAATAATGGTGAGAATGTATATCCTTCAAATGAAACTGACCTTAGTCTTGGATCCGATGATTTGGTGCGGTAAACAATAACTGTATAAACTCTTATTTTATTATCTTTACTAGTAACTACAACTGGGATTTCATTTCTACCTGGCATAAGATTATGTTCTCCTAGGCCGGTAACTTTAGCACTAACGCTTTCTAAGACGGCATTAACTTTTACTTTTTCAGTACTATACGGTACTGTAACAGTATAGGATGTTGTGTCTGGATCAAAGGTTGGCGTCAATGTCTGATTTTCAACGGTTAAGTCTAATAAGCGATTACTATAAAGAGCTTCTTCTTGAACTCTAACGGTAATATCATAAATACGTTCGTCACCGTTTTCGGCGGTTACAATAATTTTAACTGGATTATCTCCTTCCTTGAAATTTTCATTTCCTTCTATGCGATATGTAGCATGAGGCTCTTCTAACTCGACATTAAAATCTAATGATTTTGTATTGTATGGAGCGAGCAAGGTATAATCAGTTTTTTCTCTATCAAAGTCCTCTACTCTGGTACTATCAAGTGCGGAGAATGATTTAATGTAGTTATTATCAGATTCTAATCTATTAACGTGTAAGATATATGTTCTTGAGGTTTTATCTCTAGCAGATACTGTTAAATAGATAAGATTTTCGCCTACTTCTAATTCATATGTACCGTTTCCGGTTACAGTTGTCAATGGACTACTTTGGACACCGATAACTGTTATATCTGTAACTTCTCTAGGAACGTTAACATAATAGAATAAGGTATCTTTTTCAAACTCTGGAACTAATTCACCATGGTCGGTTGTAATCATAAGCAAGTGATTATCATATTTTCGTTTAATATCTAGTTCATAATTTCTAACACTTCCATCTTCGGCAATAACGGTTAAGAAAACCTGATTTACACCAAAGTCTAGTGAGTAGGTACCGTTTCCAGATATAACACTAGAGGTTTCGGCCCTTGGAATACCTTCGACTTCTACAGAAGCACTGTCATAAGGAATTGTTACTTCAAAGTAATTCTCATTGATATTTTCTGGTGTGATTAATTCTTCACCATTAACTTTTAAATTCTTTAAGAAGTTATCGCTTGATGCTCGTTTATTAACATTCAATTTATAAGTTGTTGTTACGGTTTTATCGCTATTTTCTAAGACGATAATTACGGTATTTTCACCAGTTTTTAAGTTATTATTTCCAACAACACGATATGTAACATCGTCAAGTTCTGGGACGATTGTCATATCAAGTCTATCAACATCTGAAGGTGTATCGATATTATAAATAAATCTATCTTTATTGAAGTCTTCAACTCTGGTTGCATTATTAATATCTAATTGTTTTAAATAAAGTCTTGTTGATTTTTCTCTAGTAATAACGACATTATAAACGGCTGTTTCTCCTGTAGCTGCGGTTGTAACAATTTGGAAAACATTGGTACCAACACGTAATTCTTTTTGTCCTATTCCGCTAACAGTTGTTGTAACGTCTTCGGCAACAGCATCAAGTTTAATTTTTGATACGTTATAAGGAACGGTTGATACGTAGTTATATACTAACTTGTTAAATTTTGGAGTTAAAGGATAAATAATTCCTGATGAAACGGTAATAGATTGTAGATAATTATTATATCCTTTTTCTTTTTCTACATGAATTGTATAAGTTCTTGCTTGCCCATCTTGTGCAGTTACGATGACTTTTACATCATTATTACCTGGCATTAGGTAAGTAGTACCTTGTGTACGAACGCTTGAAGTTGAAACTTCTGGTTCATATTCAAGTTTAACACTATCGTAAGTGCTTGGAATTGTAACGAAATATTCGATTTGGTCTTTATCAAATTCTAATTCTACTTCAGGATCGGCAAATCTTAAATATTTCAAATAATTATTACTAGATAGTTTTCGTTGAACAGTTAATTTATAAGTAATCTTATCACCAACACTGTTTTCGACTTCTATTCTAAATACATTAACGCCTGTTTTTAGTGTAATATCTGTATTTGTAATTTCGTTTCCTGTTACATTATCATAGAAGCGGACAGTTTGGCTATTATGATATTTAACTGCTTCAATATTAATTTTTTCTATTTCATGTTCAACAGTAGCTTTATATTCTAGTGTATCTTCTCTATATTCTGGAGAAAGTTGGCAGGTATCTTCTGTACAATCTCCTGATAGGTAAAGATCTTTTAAATACTTTTCGGTTGAAAGGCTCTTTTCAACGGTTAAAGTATAAATATTTGTAGTTCCATCTTCAGCAATAACAATGATATCAAAGGTGGTAGTTTCTTCGGTTAATGGGAATGTTCCTGTACCACTAACAACGGTTGCATAAGGGTCATCAGTTGGAACAGCATTAATGGTAATCTCATCTAAATCGTCTCTAACTGGAACTGTATATGAGAATACATTTGGTTCAAAATTTGTATTAAATTTACCTTCGCTCGTTGTTAATTCTTTTAAGGTTGCGTCGCTTGATTTTAAAAGTCCAAGATGAACTTTATATGTTGTTGTTGTAGTTTTATCTGGACTAGTAACGACAACCTCATATGTATCATTTGTTTCATCGTAAGTAAATGTCTCTGGCAAACTTACCATGGCATCTGGGTCTGTTGGTACTGCGGTTACATCACTTTGATTAATCTTAGTAATATCACGTGGTACAAGCAATGTATAATCTCGTGTTGCTGGATTAAAGACTGGGCTAAATTTTCCATAAGGAAATTCTAATTTAGCAAGTGTTGAATCGTTTCCTTTAGCTCTATCGATTGCGATTGTATAGGTTTGTGTCGTAAAGCCATCATTAGCAGTAACAATAATTGTATACATATTAGTTGCTGTACTTGATAAAATTAATGATGATGTTTTTGTAACTGTAGCGTTCGAATCCATTGGCAATGCTTCTATTTCATTTGATAAAATGGTATTTTTATCATTTGGAACAGAGATACTATATCTATATGTATCTGGATCAAAGGTTTCATTTAAGGTATAACCGTCAATACTTAGACTCTTTAACCTTGCTTCGTCGCTACGGTCTTTATGAATATGAATTGTATAAGTTTTCTTGCTTCCGTCTTCAGCGGTTACAACAATTTCACGTGTTGATTCACCGTCTGGAATAACGGCTTTTTCATGACCTGTAACAGTGGCGAAACGGTCTTCTGTAATTACTTCAAATGATAATAATGAAGCACTAGAATCTAGTGTAATACTATAATCATTTCGGTTATAACTAAATGTTGGACTAAGGGTTCCGACACTTGGAATAATATCGATTAAATTACAATTACTAGAAGCTTCTCTATTAACGGTTAATTTATAAATACGTTCATCGCCATTTTCGGCGGTTACTTTAATATCAAAGTTGTTTTCACCAACTTTAATGGTCTTATTACCAATACCACTAATAGTTGCGCCATCTTCAGCGGTTGCATTAATTTGAATGTTAGCAGTACCTGCTTCAACATCTACATGATATTCATATGTGTTTTTATCGAATGTTGGATTAAGTGTTTTGGTTTGACCATTTGCTTTGACTTCTAGACTTAACAAGTGATTAAAGTCTCTTAACTGTCTAACAACTGTAACGTAATATGTTCTAGTGATTCCTGATGGTGTACTAACAGTTAGAGGAATCTTATTTTCACCTAATTGTAAGGTGTACTTACCAGCACCAGTTAAAGTATTAGTGGTAATTTCTGGTTCTGCTGAAATATCAATCGTATCAACTTCGTTTTCAACTGTAACGGTATATGATAGATTTGTTTTATCAAAGTCTGGTGAAAGTTTACCGACATTTGGATAAATATAAGCAAGATATGTGTTGGCGTAGTTTTGACGATTAACGTTTAATACATATGTGGAAGGTCCTCCACCATTACGGTCATAAACGATAATTTCAACTTGGTTCATACCAACAACAAAATTTTCATTACCAACAACTGTATAAGTTGCGCCTTTATCGATTGGGATAATTGTAAGGTCAAGACTAGTAACTTCATTATTAACAGTAATATTATAGTCATAAACATCTTTTACAAATTCTTGGTTTAATTCATAATCTTTAACGATAATATTTTTTAATTGTGAAGATACTGGTTCTTCTCTGGTAACTGTAACGGTATAGATATTTGTGGTTCCGTCTTCAGCAATAACTGTAATATAAAGTATATTTTCTCCAACGTCTAATGAATAACGTTCTAAGCCAACGGCAAAAGCGTGTTCATCTTCTGTCTTACCATTTAAGCCGATAACTTCTGTTTCGTATGGTACACTGGCACGATATTCATTA
Source organism: uncultured Bacillota bacterium (assembly GCA_948466255.1). Classification (GTDB taxonomy): domain Bacteria; phylum Bacillota_I; class Bacilli_A; order RF39; family UBA660; genus Coprosoma. The sequence continues at coordinate 97,203 of CAOJZV010000001.1, forward strand.
ACTGTTTTATTAAATTCTGGAGATAGGATACCATCACTAGTTGTTAAAGATTCTAAGTAATTATTACTACTACCTTTTCTAGTAACGATGATTGTATATACTTTTTTCTGACCAGATTCACTTGTAACAGTAACTTCAACATAATTGACACCAACACCAAGGTCAATGTTTCCAGTACCATCAACGGTTGCGTTAATATCTTCTGGTGTAGCTTCTACTTGAATTTGCTGACAATCACGGTCAACATCTAAATAATAAACGGTTGTTGTTTTAGAAAAGTCTGGTTTAAATTTGTGTCCTAAAACTTCTAAGGACGCTAAATTATTGTTATTTGATTTTTCTTTTTCTACGTTAATAACGTAATCTTTTGTTACGACACCATCGGCTGCAGTTACTCTAACTATTACTTCGTTATGTCCTAATGCAAAATCATGATTACCAATAATTTCATAGGTAGCATTAGGGTCGATTGGTGCGGCATTAATTGTAAGTGATGTTAAGGTTGTGGTTGTTTGATATTCATAAACATCACGATGAAAGTTTGGCGAAAGTGCTGAACCCATAACTTGCAGACTAGCAAGTCTAGCTTCGTTATTTTGTTTTCTTGTAACAATTACTTGGTAACTACGGCTAACACCTTCTACTGAAGTTACTTCAACTCCTAATACGTTAACGCCAACGTTTAGAGGGTAAGTTGTAAGGCCTGTTACAGTAGCGTTCGCGTCTTCTAATTCTCCAGTTAATGTTACTTTATCAACTGTGTAATCGACTTCTACTTCATAATAGTTTGTATCTTTTTTAAATGATGGATTAAGTGTTCCTTTATCGATTGCTAACCATTCAAGGCGATTACTTGTTGTACCTGCTTCTTGTCTTAAAACTTTAAGGGTATATGTCTTTTCTGTACCGTCTTCGGCGGTTACAATAATTTCGACGTTATTGTATTCACCTAGTTTAAAGTTTTCGTTGCCGACAACTTTATAGGTTGCAGCTGAATCTTCTAAGGTAACATTAAGGGTCAAACTAGTTACTGGTTCTGTAACTTTTAAAATATAATTTGTCTCGTTTTTATCAAATTTAGGAGATAAAACAGACTCTTTGGCGATAATCATACTAGCATTTGCATTATCGGATTTTTTTCTATCTACTGTTAAGGTATATGTTTTTTTGGTACCATCTTCGGCGGTTACAACAATCGGAATAGCTGTTTCACCGGTTGGCACTGTATATTCGCCATTACCAGAAACAGTCGATGTAGAAGCTTCTGGCGCACCAATAACAGTAATTTTATTTTCTTCATTTGTAAGGTCAATATGATAATCTAATGTGTCTTTATCAAATTCAGGTGCTATTGCTGCTTTTCCACTAGTAGAAAGTAGAGCTAAATTGGCATTATTATTTAATTTTCTAAAGACATTTAATTTATAAACGCGGATACTTCCGTCTTCTGCCATAACTGTAACAGAAATTTGATTATCTCCGGTTTTTAAATTGTATGATGTTGCACCTGCCACTGTTGATAATGGGTCTTCTGGTAAAGCTGTTACAGCGATAGTATTAACATCATTTTCCACAGTGAAATTATATTCTTCTACCGTTTTATCAAAGATGTTTGTCATATCATAGCGGTCGGTTGAAAGTGATTTTAAGTATGTATTACTACTTGGCGTGCGGTACACATCAAGTACATAGGTATTTTGGCTACCATCTTCAGCAGTTACAACGATGTTAACTGTATTATTACCAATAGCAAATCCTGAATTTTTTTGAATTTGAACGGTTGCGACTGGTGAATTTGGTATTGCATTAATATTTAAAGATGTTACTCCTGGATTAACAGTAAGAGAATATTTGAATGTATTTGATTCGAAAGAAGGTGTTAAACTACTTTCTAATACATCTAATGTTTTTAAGGTTGCATCACTATTTTTTGCTCTGATAATAGAAATACTATAAACTTGGACAGAACCATCTTCAGCTGTGGTTGTAATATCGTATGTATTGGTTCCTGTTTTTAATGTTTTCTTACCTGTTCCAGAAATTGTTGTTAAGCTGTGTTCTGCGGTTGCATTGATTTCTACTTCATCAATGTCATTTCTAACATTAACAACGTATGTAGAAATTACTTTGTTAAATACTGGTGAAAGTTCAAAATTTTCACCATCTTTACTGACTGTTAAATCGTTTAAGAAGGTATTACCACTTTGTTCACGATAAATATTTAATATATAGCTTTTAACTTCTCCATTTTCAGCGGTTACTTCAACAATAACGTTATTAAGGCCTATTGCGAAGTTTTCGTTATTAAAAATTTTGTATGTTGCATTTTCATCTTCTAAAGTAACTTTTAAATCTACTTGTGTATATTCATTTGGTACTGAGAAGAAGTAATCGGTAATATCTGGGTCAAAATTAATATCAACATTGGGGTCGGTAACTTCTAACATTTCGATATTAGCATTTCCAGTCATATCACGGTCAATATGGTAAGTATATTTTTCTATATTAGTACCGTCTTCTGATTCTACTTCAATTGTAAAATCATTCATTCCGCCTTTTAACTGAACAACGCCTTCTCCGACTACTTTTTGATATTTATGTCCTTTATTAACAGTAAATTCTAGATTTTTAATTCTACTTGGAACTGTAATACTATATTCATGAATATCTGGATCGAATTCATCACTTAATTGACAGTATTTTTCGTTAACTGCACATAGTGCTGGTACTAACCCAGAAATTGAAATATTAAGTGGTTTTGCATTTGATGAAGCTGGGCGAGATACTGTTACTGTATAGATTCTAATATCTCCATTTTCAGCGGTAACTGTAATTGGAAAATCAGTAGAGCCCGCAGGAACATCGAATGTTCCAATACCAGTCATGGTTGCTCTATCGTCTTCTAAGGCTGCGCTAATGGTAATTTCATCATCTTCACTGGTAAGCTCAACTGTATAATTTTGATTATCCATTGAATATTTTGGAGATAGTTCTCCTTTATCAGTTCTAATAAGTGATAAGAAATTATTTTCGCTTGGTTGTTCTAGTAAAGTAATTCTAGCATATCCATCACCACTTTTTGCATAATAAGAAGTAGGAGTTACAGAATAGTTACCTGTGTTTTCGGTATAAGTATCTTCAGTCTCTGAAGTAGGACAGTTATAACAATACATTACTTTAGTATTTTCGCGGTAAGAGAAGACGTCTTTATTTCCAATATAACCAGAGCCTCCGCCACCGGTACCTGTATATGCAAAATTATAACGGTCTCCACTATAACCTCCGAAGTATCCTCCGCCTCCAGCACCATTACCTGTTGCAGTGGCACCTTGTCCGAAGGCATTTCCAGAAGTTTGTGTTCCAGAAACAAGTCCAACATTTCTTATTGACATTGTTCCATTAGTTGATTGTGTATAACCAGCAGTGGCACCTCCTCCGGCACCTCCATGTCCCCAACGAGCAGCAGGTTCATGGTTTGGTTGGTTTCTAGCACCTCCACCTCCTCCAGCAACGATCAAAATACTGTCTTTATTATCTGAAAGACTAGATAAAAGTCCTGTTTCTCTAGCAATATGTGTAGCTCCTCCGCCAGAACCTCCAAGGTGATTAACTCTACCATCACCAATAACTCCACCACCGCCATTGTATCCGCCAACGACACTTTGGCCTGCTCCAGCTCCAATACCTTTTCCGCCAGGAACAACAAAGATGGTTTCGTCTTTTTTTAGCATAATAGTACCAGTGGCATAACCACCGTAACCACCATAGTACCCAGAAACACTTCCGCCTTGTGCACCCCAAGCTTCTAAACGATAATATCCGGTCATTGGTGCGGTAAATGTTTGAATTTTTCCGTTATATGGGAATTCATAAGGTGTTACAACTGGTGCATCATCTTTAATAATTTTAAAAGTATAGATTGTTGGTGCACTATTTGGTTCAGTAACTGTAATTGTTGCAGTAATACTTTGATTAATATAACCAAAACCTTTTAGAGAAACTTTTGCTTCTTCATCATATGGTATCGCATCTACACTAAGTGATAATGTAGAATTCATAATATTGACAATATATTCATTGGTATTAGGGTCAAATTTAGGTTCTAAATCATATTTGTCCATTGTAACAGATTTTAATTTAGAAGAATGTTCTCTTACGAAATGGATGTTATAAGTAGTTGTTGATTGTCTATCTTCACTCATAACTTCTATTTTTTTAGTAGAAGTTCCTGTTGGAACTTTAACAGTACCAAGTCCATCAACGTTTTGCCCTAGATGTCCATAAACGGCATCTAATTCAACAGTATCAGTATCATACGGTAAGTTAATTGTATAATCTAGAGTTGTTGGATTAAAGTTTCCAACAGTTTTTCCGTTAACTGTAATATCTGTTAAGTATTTATAATCAGATGCTGGTCTATAAACGTTTAAAGTATATGTGATTGTATCTCCAGACTCAGCAGTTCCTGTAAGTGTAATTGGATTATTTCCAATTTTCAATGTGTAAGTACCTAAGCCAGCAACGGTGGTAGTACTTTTAACAGGGATAGCATCCACATCAATTTCATAATTATTAGAATCAACATTAACGTCGTATGTGTAAGTATCTGGATCAAAACGTTCACTTATTTTTGTACCAGATATCGTAATTGTTTGTAATCTTGCATCGGTATCTGCAAGTGCGACTAGTCTAATTTTTGCAGATCCATTTCCAGTCTTTGCATAATTTGAAACACTGGTTGAACTAACATTTGTTGTTCTTACGGTATATATATTTTCTTCAGATGTTTCTTGACAGTTGTAGCAATACATCTTTTTTGTAATATCTTTAAAAGATTTTAGTGATGGGTTTCCAATATAACCAGAACCACCGCCGCCAGAACCTGTATAAGGGCTGCTTCCACTAAGACCACCATAGTATCCTCCACCTCCAGCAGAGTTACCATTGGCAGGGCCACCTTGTCCAAATGCATATCCAGAGGTTTGTGTTCCAGAAACACCAGTGACGGTTGTTAAGGCACTTGTTGAACCATAATTTGATTCAGCACCACCAGCAATATATCCACCACCAGATCCTCCATGTCCCCAACGGGCAGCTGACACATGGTTTGCTTGGTTTCTAGCACCACCGCCGCCACCAGCAACAATCAAAATAGAATCTCGTTTACCACTTAGTGTAGACAAAAGGCCAGTTGTTGTAGCAATATGTGTAGCGCCACCACCTGAACCAGTCATATGGTTAATGCCACCAACACCAACAACATTACCACCACCGTTATAACCACCAATTAAGGATTGTCCTTGATAACTAGCGCCAATACCTTGTCCACCAACAGCAACATAAACTGTGCTTCCTTTTCCAAGTAAAGCAACACCTGTGGCATATCCACCATAACCACCATGGTATCCACCTTGATTTCCGCCTTGGGCGCCCCAAACTTCTAATTGATAATATCCAGATACTTCAACTGGATAAACTTGAATACCATTTGTATATTCAAAACTTTTAATATCTCCAACATCAATAGCTTTGACATTTATAGGTACCAAAAAAAGTATTAGAAGCATGAAGCATCCTAATATGCTGCAAAGTATATTTTTCAAATTATTATCATACTTCCTCATGCATACCACCGTACAACCTATTACACTTTTCTATTATTCTATACTATATATAGTATACTATATTTACTGCATCTTGTCATTAATTACGCATTAATTTTTTAAAAAAATATAATAAAAAACACCAATGATTATTGGTGTTTAGTAAGCTTTATATACTTTATTTTTCTTTATCGAATCCGCAATCTAATTCTGTCTTAACTGTGTAATCAGTTTTTCCATATGGAGATTTTGGATAAATTGTTACTTTAGTATTGGTTTTATTACATTTTTCTTTAGTTTTATTATTTACAAATTTGCTGATTTCATCTTTAAATTTTCCATTATCATATCTACTTAAATTGTCTAAGTCAATTTTAATACCAACTGTTGTAAATTTTGATAATAGATTAGATCTTTCATCAGAGGATGTTCCAATTTGTTCATAGTAAAAATTCTCATAGAAACTTTTTCCCATTTCTTCTAAAGATTTATTAAGTTCTGTTTCGTTACTTTTTTTGCCTAGTAATAATATTGCAGAAACAATTGCGATAATAACCACTAAAACAACAATGCCTATGATTGTAGCTTTTTTACTCAAGACTCTTTTTTTATGTATTTCTTTATGTGTTTCTTCCATTTTTTACTCCTCCTATATTCTTATAAATTAATTATAGCATTTAATAAAAAAAAAATAAAGTATAAAATTAAAAAAAGCTAGCTTTTTATTTTAACCTTTCGCTAGCTTTAGCATTCAAACTTAAATCAGCTCTTCTGCCTAATTTATAAGCGTAGTAACCAGCGGCACCTATCATTGCTGCATTATCTGTACAATATTTTATTTCTGGAATTGTTAAATTAATTCCATTTTCATTACATTCTTTGGTTAATCTTTCTCTAAGTCCTTTATTAGCCGCTACTCCGCCAGCTACAATTAAATTTTTAACATCATATTCCTTTAAAGCTTTCATAGTTTTCTTTGTTAATATTTCAACGACTCTATTTTGAAATGATGTAGCCATATTTTCTGGGATAATTTCGTTTCCTCTTTGTTTTTCGTTGTGTACTAAATTTATAACCGCACTTTTTAATCCACTAAAACTAAAGTTATAACTATCATCATCTAGTGGAAGTGGAAGATTATAGGTATCTTGTCCTTGGTGAGCTAGTTTATCTACTAATGGGCCACCTGGATATGGAACATTTATTACTCTAGCGACTTTATCATAAGCCTCACCAACAGCATCATCTAATGTTCCTCCAAGTTTTTCAAAGCTATAATCTTCTTTCATGTAAATTAAATCAGTATGTCCTCCACTTATAACAAGTGCGATCAAAGGAAATTCCAACCTTTTAACTAGATTATTAGCATATATATGTCCAGCTATATGATGAACGGGAATTAGATGTTTTTTGTATGCAAAGGCAAGTGTTTTTGCGGCCATAAGCCCAATTAATAATGAACCAATTAGTCCTGGACCATATGTAACTGCGATTGCGTCTATATCATCCATTGTCATATTAGCTTTTTTTAATGCTTCTTCTATAACTAAAGTGATGTTTTCAATATGCATACGACTAGCTATTTCAGGAACTACTCCACCATAATTAGCATGTGTATCCATTTGTGAAAGAACAACTGTCGCAATTTCTTCTTTACCACCTTTTATAATTGATACACTTGTTTCGTCACAACTTGATTCAATTGCTAAAATATACATTATCTCACCTCTATTTCTTTAACCATTAAATAGGCATCTTTTCCTTCATAATAATTGGGTCTTGTTCCTTTTATTTGAAACCCATATTTTGAATATAAATTAATTGCGTTTTTGTTAGTTTGTTCTACTTCTAAACTAATGTTTATACAATTATTATTTTTCATATCATTAACCGCATATTCTAATAATTTCCCGCCAATTCCTTGATTTCTATAATCAGGAAGAGTAATTATATAGTTTATCTCTCCCCTTTCATAAATAATACTGTATGATATAATTCCAATTATATCTTGATTTACATAAACTGCAACTTTTTCAAAAGGATCGTCACTTATTTGATATCCTCTAAAATATTCTTTTAAAACGTGCGAAATTTCATTTTTATTATTTATTGGCGTTATCATTTTTCTTTTTTAAATTTTCCTCGGCTTCTGTTAATTTTAAATATTTTGGATTTACAGTATGCGGATTTTCTCCCTGTTCTTTTTCATGTTTTTTTATAACTTTTAGGAGATCTATTTGTGGTTTTAAGCCTTCAAAATCGTCATAACTTATATATGTACCATCTGCTTTAATATCACTTAATAGAATATGTTTATCTTCTTTTATTTCATTTAATTCATTATCATAAACACCAGCAAACACATAACCTCTTCTGGCATCTATTAAAGCAATATTGTTGTTTGTATTTGGTGTACTGGCAATAACTTCTAATGATGAAATTGGAATAATAGGAATATTAAGACTCCAAGCCATTGTTTTTGCGACAGCAAGTCCAACTCTAATTCCAGTAAATGACCCAGGACCAGTAGAGACAAATATTTTATCAATGTCTTTTGGTGTTAAAGCTGTTTGTGCAAATGCTTCTTCTATTACAGGCATAATAGTACTAGACATATCTTTTCCTGTTTCTTTGTTGTAAATATAGGCTATTTCATTATCGATAATAATAGCGACTACTAAAGTAGCAGTCGCTGAATCTATAAATAAATATTTCATAATACTGCCTCGCATAATTCCTCATATTGTTTACCATGAGGTGTAACAATTAGGACACGAGAATTTTCACCAGCTACTTTAAATTTTATATCTAACCTTTCTTCAGGTAAGATATCTTTAATTGTATTAGCCCATTCTATTATTACAACACCATCTTTTGTAAAATATTCTTCTATTCCAACACCCTCCGTATTACCATCTAAACGATAAACATCCATATGGTATAAAGGTAATTCGCCGTCATATTCTTTAATGATATTAAAGGTCGGAGAAGTTATTGTTTCTTGTATCCCCAAAGCATTAGCAAACGCTTTAGCAAACATAGTTTTTCCACTTCCTAATTCTCCATTTAAGCATATTACCATATTAGGAAATTTTTCAGATTCTAAATTTTGAGCAAACTCAATTGTTTCCATGTCACTACGCATTGTTAATCTATATTCCATATATATCACCAAATTTATTATATCAAAAAGCTTAATGAATTTACAATAGTTTTAAAAAGTTTTTAGTATAACCTTTATTATTAGTGATTTTTTTACTTATTATATACTAATTTTTACAACTTAATAATTATTTTGTTAAAATCATCAATAAAACAGTATATATTTTGTGATTATTTTTCAACATAGAAAGGTAATATAATCGCATACATATAATAATTTTACATTTTTAAACACTAAAAAAAGACTTTACAGTCTTTTTTTGTTACATGTTATTTAGGATATAGTTTCTAACAATTCACTTTTTTGATTTAACAAACCTATTTTTACCATATAATCAATAATATTATAGAAATTTTCATTTATCTCTACGAATTCTTGAAGATCTTGAATTGAAAACTCTTCTAATTCTTTCATGACGCTATATAATTGTAACATATTTTCTGATAAAAAGAAATCATCATAATCAATTCTTAAAACAGCTCCAAAATTTTCTTTTCTAAGTTTAATATTATTATTTATAGTAAATTTATCATTTTCCATTATTTTTATGCTATTAAATTCCTGTGAATAATTTATTTTTTTATTTTTATTTAAACTATATAATTGTGGTATTTTAGTGTTTGTTATCATTCTACACTCTCCGCCGCATATATCCATATAATTACAATCAATACATTCTTTGTTAATATTTTGAAAATGACGCCACATATCCATTTTATCCCATGACTTTTTTAATCCTTCTACAAATATATTACCATATGGCGTATTTTCATGTGAACATGCAAATATATCACCATTACAGTCTATATCGCATCTATTAATACCTGCTGAACATGAAGTAGAAATAACGTTTTGATATTTATTAGCATCTCCTAAAATACAAAGTGGTAATGGTGTGACAGAATCAACATCTATTCCAAGTTTCTTATGCACTTCTAGTAAACAGTCTGCTACCCTTACAATATCTTCGTTTGTTAAATAATAATCTTTATTTAAAATATCGTAGCTAGGGGGAATAACTGTTGAAATTGATAAATAATCTATTTTAAATTCTTTTAAAAACTCAAGAATATTATCTAAGTCATCAATATTTTTTTTAGTTATAACTATATTAATTCCTATTTTAAATCCATGTTGTTTAGAAATTGAAATTCCTTTTAAAATTCGTTGATAACTTCCATCGATTTGTGTAATTTCATCGCATTTTTTTTCATTAATTGATGGAAGTGAGGTTAAAATAAGAGTTTTTAATTTTAATTTTTCTTTAAGAAAATCAGCTATTTCTTCAGTCATTAAAGTTAAATTGCTATTTATACTATAAGTAATTCCATTTTTATCTAATTGGCGTATTAAATGAAACATTTCATTTGGCATAGTTAAGGGTTCCCCACCAGATATAGTAACATGCCATACATTATTCTTTGCTAGTTCATCCACTATTTTATCTATTTGTTCTATTGTTAATTTATTGCCTATAGTATTATTGCTTTTTCGCCATGGATTATAACAGTGCAAGCACTTATGATTGCAACCTTTTGTTAATGTTAATTCTACTGATAACGGTGCAGATAATCTAATACTTTCCATAATCTTCCTCCAATACAAAAATTAATTGCAACGCAATTAATTTAAATTAGCATTTACCTGCTTTACAACCTTTACAACAATTGCAAGCATGTAATGCTACATTTTTTGTAGTACCTTTTGTTGAATAAATATTAATAAACTCATTTTTTGAAAATTTAATTTTCATATTCACACCTCCATTGCAGTTATTATATCATAAAAAAACAAACAAAAAAAGACTTTACAGTCTTTTAAATACAAAAAAAAATACGCAACGTCCTATTTTCGCTTACACTATCTTCGGCGATGAAGTGCTTAACTTCTGTGTTCGGGATGGGAACAGGTGTGCCCACTTCTCTATCGTTACGTATAAAATATAGAGAAATAATTCTCTGAAAACATGATAATGTGA
>CAOJZV010000002.1 GCA_948466255.1 uncultured Bacillota bacterium
AAAAAGGGATAACAATAAATGATTTAAAAAAACTAACTGTAACATCAGGAGATGGGCTATATAAAGATACATATGAAACAAATAGATATATTTATAGAGGGACAAAGCCAGATAACTATATAAAATTAGATAATGATATATGGCGAATTATATCTATTGAATCAGATAATACTTTAAAGGTAATAAAAGAAAATAGTGTGGCCAATATAATATATGATCCTGGATATGCTAGCAGCATAGCAGGTTTAACAAATGAAAATTCAGTAGAAGGAACTAGATGGTCTTCCAATAGTAATGATTATTGTTATCGTGATAATTCAACATATTATAATGGATGTAATGTATGGGGAAGTAAAACAACAATGTTAGATGCAAATGGAAATAATATAACAAAAATGCCAAAAGAAATAGGGAATCCTACCACTTATAATTTACCAGAAAAAGAGGCATATATTAATACATATTTAAATGAGAGTTACTATGCTACATTAAGTGAAGATTTTAAAAACAAAATAACAACTCATAGTTTTAATGTTGGACTGGTAGTTTATACAAGTGAACAAGCATTAAATACAGATATATCACAAGAAAAAGCTTACACGTGGAAGGGCAAAATAGGACTGGCAAATATAACCGATTATGTAAAAGCAAGTACTGATAGTTCATGTACAAAAGCTTATGATGGAGAACAAAGTCCATATCCATGTAAAAATGGAAATTTTATGTTTGATTCAGGTAGTGGATGGACAATGTCCATTCGTTCAAGTTCTGTTCCAGTTGCAGTTTGGGCTTCCCTCGCATATGGTCGTCTTAGCCCAGGATATGGTTCTTATGGTAACAATAATGTGATTCCAGTTATCTATTTATCATCCGATATCAAACTAAATGGTTCTGGTACGTCTGGAGATCCATATACAATAAGATAAAATCAAAAAGACTCAAAATTAAAATTGAGTCTTTTAAAATATAAAAAAAGCCTTTAAACAAAGACTTTATAATCATAAATGGCGGAGTAGGAGGGATTTGAACCCTCGCGCCAGTTGCCCGACCTACACCCTTAGCAGGGGCGCCTCTTCAGCCTCTTGAGTACTACTCCATGTGACTTACGAATATAATTTTACCTAAAATAAAGGAATATGTCAAGTAATATTTTGTCTTATTTTAGAAAATAAAAATAAGCATTTACCCCACACATAATCACCATAAAAGAATATAAAAATATAAGGTGATAAAATGAAATTTATAAAACAGCAAATAAAAACCATAAAAGAAAAAGACCCAGCCATAAAAAGCACATTAGAAGTATTTTTATACCCAAGTTTCAAAGCTCAAATAAAACATAAAATAGCCAAATATTTTTATAATAAAAAACACTTTTTTATAGCCAGATATATAACGGAAAAAACAAAAAGAAAAACAGGCATTGAAATACACCCAGGTGCGACTATCGGAGAAAATGTATTTATTGATCATGGATCCGGTGTAGTAATTGGTGAAACTGCAGTTATAGGAAACAATGTTACAATATATCATGGAGTAACATTAGGTATGACAGGAAAAGAAACAGGTAAAAGACATCCAACGATCGAAGATAATGTTTTAATTGGTACAGGTGCCAAAATATTAGGCAATATAACAATCGGAAAAAATTCTAAAATAGGTGCTAATGCGGTAGTTTTAAAAGATGTAGGGCCAAATACAACAGTTGTAGGAGTACCCGCAAAAGAAACAAAATAAATAGGTTTATGTAGTTCCTATTTTTTTCTTTATGAATATAAAAAAATAGAAAGGATGATGATATGGAATATAAAGGAATAGACATTTCAAAATACCAAGGTAATATTGATTTTAAAAAAGTTAAAGATACCGGAATTCAGTTTGTAATAGCTAGAATAGGTTATGGTATGTACGAAAATCAAAAAGATCCAAAATTTGAAGAATATTATAAAGGGGCCACCAATAATAATCTTCCAATAGGAGTTTATTTATACTCATATGCACTAAGTATTGAGGATGCTGAAAGAGAAGCCGATATAGCCTTAAAATGGCTTAATAATAGAAAATTAAATTTACCAGTTTATTATGATATAGAAGATAAAAGCCAACAAATACTTTCAAAGAAAACACTAACAGATATGTGCACAGCTTTCTGCAGAAAAATAGAAAAAGCTGGTTATTGGGCTGGGGTATATGCCAACAAATATTGGTTAACAACATTTTTAGATAGTAAAGAATTAGAAAAACACTTTACAATTTGGGTTGCCCAATATAATACCACAAACACATATAAAGGAAAATACGATATGTGGCAGTATACATCTAGTGGTAGAGTTAATGGCATAAATGGCAATGTTGATATGAATATTTTATACCGTGATATTTTCACAAATAGCGGTGGAAATAATGGTGGAGATAATGGTGGCGACAACAAACTACCAGACTTAAGTTCATACAAAGGCGATTCAATAGTAGATGCTCTAAAAAGCGTTGGTTATGATAGCTCTTTCGAATCAAGAAAAAAATTATATAAAGAAGCAGGATTCAATGACAATTATACTGGAAGTGCTGTACAAAACATAAATTTATTAACTAGATTAAGAGGAGACTACCAAAGTGATTATTATCCAAGAACTGATTATAAAGGCTTTTCAATAGTAGATGGATTAAAAAGCATAGGTGTAGATAGCTCATTTAATAATAGAAAGAAAATAGCAGCTAAAAATGGTATACCAAAATATACAGGTTCAATGTTCCAAAATAATAAATTATTAAATTTACTAAAAAAAGGTCAGTTAAAAAGAGCATAAAAAGCTCTTTTTTAATTTAACAAATAAATTCCTAAATTTAAATAACTCGCAAACAAAATCCACAACAAATATGGTATTTGTAAATAGGCAGCAGTTTTGTCAACTTTATAAAAACGAATAATCATTAAAATAACTAAAACAATTAATAAAATAATCCAAATAAACGCAAATAAACGCCATTTAAAAATAAAGAAAATTATACTCCACAACGCATTCACACCTAATTGAATGTAATAAATAACTAGGATATCATTCTTTTTAGAAACAAAATATGCACTCACACCCATTAAAATATACAAAATAGTCCAGACAATCGGAAAAATAAATCTAGGAGGTGAAAAAGGTGGCTGATTTAAAGAATTATAATCTATAAATGGCATTGTTATAAAAGAGGCAATCCCACCAACTACTAATGGAATTAAAATAGAAATAAATAACTTTTTAACATTCATAAAAACCTCCTATTAAATATTATTAAAAAAACACAGAAATATTATACCGTTTGATTTTTAATAGCCTACATTGTATAATAAAACCAAGGTGATAAAATGAAAAACATACTAATTATAGAAGATGAAACAAAAATCAGAGAAGAATTAAAAAACTTTTTAGAAAATAATGGGTACATAGTAAAATTAATCATAGACTTTGAAAACACCGAAGAAGAAATATTAAAAGAAAATGCCGATTTAATACTATTAGATATAAATATCCCAAATCAAAATGGAATGTATTTATGTAAAGAAATAAGAAAACAAATAAAAACGCCAATCATAATTGTTACTAGTCGAAATACCGAAATTGATGAATTATTATGTATGAATTATGGTGCTGACGACTTCATAACAAAACCATATAATCCGCAAATTTTACTTGCTCATATAGAAGCAGTATTAAAAAGATTCACACCAACCGCAAATACATACATAACATATGAAAACATAAAAGTAATTCCGGCTAAAAGCGTAATTGAAACAAAAAATGAAGAAATAGAACTTTCAAAAAATGAACTAAAAATACTCACATATCTTTTAAATAAAAGAGGCACAATAGTTTCAAGATATGAACTAATGGATTATTTATGGAATAGTGAAGTTTTTATCGATGATAATACTTTAACCGTTAATATAACAAGATTAAGAAAAAAACTAGAAGATATTGGATTAGAAAATGTCATCGAAACTAGAAGGGGACAAGGGTATATAATACTATGAAATTTATAGACTATTTAAAAGATAAAATACTCCCAGTAATATTAGTCAACTTATTAGGACTAATAATTTTCTTAATTTTATTCGCCTTAAAATGTAATGGATGGATTATTTTTGATATTATATTTTTAATATATCTTTCATTTATAATCTCATTAATATTTGATTATCTAAAAAGAAAAACATTTTATAATAAAACTTTAGAATTACTTAAAGATATAGATAATAAAAATTTAATTCATGAAATGCTTCCAAACACGACATTTATCGATGCCAAAATATTTAAAGAAATACTATATGAAACAGATAAATATAAAATAGAAAAAATAAACGAATATAAATATAACCAGGAAGACTTTAAAGAATATATTGAAATGTGGGTTCATGAAATAAAAACTCCTGTTGCCTCAGCCATGTTAACTACATATAATAACAAAGGTAAATTATCAGATGATATAAAAATAGAACTTGATAAAATAGAAGATTATATCCAGCAGGTCCTTTTCTATACAAAAAGCGAAACCGCCAACAAAGATTATATAATCAAAAAAGTTTCCCTAGAAACACCTATAAATAAAGTAATATTAAAACACAAACAAGATTTTCTTTTAAAAAAGATAACTTTAGAATTAAAAGATTTAAATATAGAAGTAAATACCGATACAAAATGGCTAGAATTTATTTTAGATCAAATAATAAATAATAGTATTAAATATACCGAAGAAAACCCAAAAATAGAAATTTATACTAAGCAAAATAAAAATGATATAAAACTAATTATCAAAGATAACGGCATTGGTATAATTCCAAATGACTTACCTAGGGTATTTGATAAAGGGTTTACAGGAAGTAACGGAAGAAAAAAATATAATTCAACTGGAATAGGTCTTTACTTAACAAAAAAACTATGTGACAAACTAGGTCACAAAATAAATATAACAAGCGAAAAAGGAACCGAAGTAACACTCACATTCCCACTTAGTTCATATACAAACGATATAAAAGAATAAAGCCTTACAAAAATGTAAGGTTTTGTAATGAAAATGAATTGTTAAAAAATATATGCTATATTATAATTAAAAGCGAAAGGAATGATAATATGGAAGATATTTTAAAAATAAGTAACGTAGAAAAATACTATGGTAATAAAAGTAACTTAACCAAGGCTGTAGATAACATAAGTTTCGACGTTAAAGAAGGGGAGTTTGTTGGAATTATGGGAGCTTCTGGCTCTGGTAAAACAACACTACTTAATTGTATTGCTACTATAGATAAAGTAACATCAGGACATATAATAATTGATGAAACTGATGTAACTGCCCTAAAAGGAAATAAATTAAACAAATTTAGAAGAGAAGATTTAGGTTTTATATTCCAAAACTTTAATCTATTAGATACTTTAACAGCTTATGAAAATATCGCTCTTGCGCTTACTATTCAAAAAGTAAACCCAAAAGAAATAGATAAAAGAGTAAAAGAAATAGCTGAAACTTTAGGAATTACCCACGTGTTAAACAAATACCCATATGAAATGAGCGGGGGAGAAAACCAAAGAATCGCTTCAGCTAGAGCAATTATCACCAATCCAAAATTAATCTTGGCTGATGAACCAACAGGTGCTTTAGATAGTAAATCAGCTAGACAACTATTAGAAACATTTGAATATTTAAACGAAGATTTAAAAGCCACAATCCTAATGGTAACACATGATGCCTTTACCGCAAGTTATTGTAATCGTATTTTATTCATCAAGGATGGAAAAATCTTTAATGAACTTATAAAGGGAAATGACACAAGAAAAGAATTCTTTGATAAAATCATCGATGTCGTTACCCTATTAGGAGGAGATTTAAACGATGCTCTTTAAACTATCATTAAAAAATATTAAAAAAAGTTTCAAAGATTATGCAATATATTTTCTAACACTTATCCTAGGTGTTGCCATATTCTATGTCTTTAATGCTATGGAATCACAACAAGCAATGATGGATATGACCGAAACAAAAAAACAAATTCTAGATTTAATGAATAATTTGTTAGGAGGAGTTTCAGTCTTTGTTTCGTTTGTATTAGGTTTCCTAATTATATATGCGAATAAATTCTTAATCAAAAAACGTAAAAAAGAATTTGGTATATATATGACCCTAGGAATGGGTAAAAGCGGGATGTCAAAAATGCTACTAATAGAGACAATCTTAATCGGTTTAATTTCACTAGCTGTTGGTCTAGTAGTCGGTATATTTGCTTCACAACTAATGAGCGTAATAGTTGCTAAAATGTTCGAGGTAGATATGACATCATATGCCTTTACTTTCTCAAATGAAGCTGTAATAAAAACAATAATTTACTTTGGGATAATGTATTTATTAGTAATGATTTTAAATACATTTATAATCTCAAAATATAAATTAATAAATCTTATAAACGCATCAAAACAAAACGAAAAAGTAAAAGTTAAAAATCCTATTATTTCCATACTTATATTTATTGCTAGTATAGGAGTGTTAAGCTTTGCTTATTATCAAGTTACCGAAAACATCATGAATTTAGAATTTAACCAGTTTTTAGGCTGCATTGTTTTAGGTATAGTTGGAACAATAATGTTCTTCTATGGCGTATCTGGTTTTATTTTAAGATTAGTTCAAGCTAACAAAAAACTCTACCTTAAAGGACTAAATATGTTTGTCTTAAGACAAATAAATAGTAAAATAAATACAACTGTATTTTCGGTAAGTGTAATATGTGTTTTACTATTCTTAACAATAACCATTTTTTCAACCGCTATGAGTTTAAACAACATTGCTAAAAAAGATCTTAAAGAATTAACTCCGATGGATATACAAATTAAAGAATATACAGGTGAAAATGAAACAAGATCACTTCAAAAAGTTTTAACTGATAGTGGATTAAATATGAATAATTTAAAAGATATGGTAGAAGTAAATGAATATCTAATTGATACAGTACTTACTAAAGATGTATTAGGTGAAAAACTCGCAAATAGAAATGAAACAGAGTTTAAATATCATTTAGAAATGCCAGAAACAATAATGAGCATTTCTGATTATAATAAAGTGGCAAAACAATATGGGAACGAAACATTTACATTAAATGAGGATGAATATTTAGTTACAGCAGATTATGAAGATATGATAAAATATCGTAATGAAGCTTTAAAAGACGGAGTAACAATTAATATAAATAATAAATTATATAAACCAAAATATGATGAAATTAAAGATGGTTTCGTTGAAATGGGAGCAAATCATTCTAATACTGGTTTATTTATTTTTCCAGATAAAGCTTTAGAAAATATAAAACCTGCACATCGCCTTTTAATGGCAAACTATAATGCAAATAATGATGAAGAATACAAAAAAATAGAAAAAAGAATATCTGATATCAGAGTAGACAATGTAGCGATAGGATTTTATACTAAAACATCTATTTATGATTCAGCTGTTGGGCTAGGGGCAATAGTAACCTTTATTGGACTTTATTTGGGAATAATCTTCTTAATTTCTTCAGCTGCCATCTTAGCATTAAAAGAATTATCAGACTCATCAGATAATAAAGAAAGATATAACACATTAAGAAAAATAGGTGCTGATGAAAAAATGATAAATAAATCATTATTTAAACAAATAGGAATCTTCTTTCTAGCGCCACTTTTACTTGCAATTATCCATTCAATATTTGGAATAAAATGTGCGAATATAATGTTATCAGCCTTTGGTAAATCAGGAATGCTTACATCGATAATTATGACAGCTATATTAATAATTGTTATTTATGGTGGATATTTCTTACTTACATATTTCTCAAGTAAATCTATAATAAAAGAATATGAATAATAAAAAAACGAACTAATTATACTAATTATATAGTTCGTTTTTAAGTGCTTCAATATTTTCATTCATTAAACTAAAATAATCTTCATTAGCATTTCTTTGTGCCTCAGTAATATTAGATAAAGTATGCCAAGACAATGTTTTTACACCAGTTTCCTTAATAATATTTTTAGTAATTTTATTTAAATCTTCATTTTCTTTAGTGAAGATATAGTTGATAGTTCCGTCATTTATTAATTTTTTAACATCTTCTATAGTTTTGCTAGTAACACTATTATTATCTAAAGAGTAAACAGTTAAACCATATTTTTCTAAATATTTAAATAAATCATCAGAAGCCACAATTATCTTATTATCAGAATTAGAAACAGTTTGTTTTATTTTTGCATCTAAGTTAGAAGCATCTACTTTAAGTTTTTCATAATTTTCACTAATATCATTATTCAAATAATAATTATTTGTATATTCTTTAAAACCAGTTTTAACATTTTGAGCCATCATTAATAAATTTGATGGATCCAGCCATAGTTCTTCAGGCCCATTAATATATTCCATAGATAAAGTTGTATCTAATATTTTTAAATTTTTGTTATTTTCACGCATTTTAGTAACATAATCTTTTTCATTACTAAGCCCATTAAAAATATATAAATCACTATCACTATAATCTTTTATTTGTTTATTAGTTAACTTATAATCGTTAATTTCTATACCATCTGGGTAAATACTATGAATAGTACTATGCTCACCATATAAACGTTTAGTAATAAATTCTATCGGATAATTAGTCGTATAAATGTCAATATCATCCATTGTATCCCTTCTAATATCACAACCACTTATACAAAATAAGATAGTAATTAAACCTAAAACTCCAATAATTTTTTTAATCATTTTTTTCCTCCTTAATAACAGGATCGTAACCATGAGTTCCCCATGGATTACATTTTAAAACCCTTTTTATTGCCATTTTACTTCCTTTAAAACTCCCATAAGTTTCAATTGCCTCTAAAGCATAATTAGAACAAGTAGGGGTATGCCTGCAAGCTCCATGCCAAGGACCAGGAATAGCTTGATATATTTTTATCAAACCAATTAATATTCTTTTCATACTAACCATTATACTAAAAATAAAGTTAAAAGTAAATAAAATAAAATCCTTCTAAAATAAAGATAATTGTGATATAATCTATTAGGAGTGATTTGATGAAATTATTAGAAGACTTAGGAATAAAACCTAATAATATTAATTTATATGAAACCGCATTATCACATACATCATATGCAAATGAACATAATACCGAAAGTTATGAAAGATTAGAATTTTTAGGTGATGCTGTTTTAGAGCTATTAATGAGTGATTATCTTTACAACACAAAACATATTAGCGAAGGAGAAATGACCAAAACAAGAGCTCATTATGTTTGTGAAACTGCTCTTTATGAATATTCAACAAAATTAGGTTTAAATGAATATTTAAAATTAGGTAAAGGCGAAGCTGAAAGTGGAGGAAAGTACCGAAAAGCAATAGTTTCCGATATTTTCGAATCATTTTTAGGCGCGATTTATCTAGACCAAGGGATTGAAACCGCAAGGAAATTCTTTAACGACAATGTAATTTCATTATTAGAAAATCACGAAATAGATTTCTTTGATGATTATAAATCTGCACTTCAAGAATACGTTCAAACAGATAAAAGAAGTTTAGAATATAAAATAATTAATGAAACAGGGCCAGCTCATAATAAAGAATTTACTGTTGAAGTAATAATCGACAATATTACGTACGGAACTGGAACTGCACATTCAAAGAAAGCCGCTGAGCAAGAAGCTGCCAAAGATGCTCTTGCAAAAGCACAGAAAGGATGATTTAAATGGGAAGAGCTTATGAAGTAAGAAAAGCAAGTATTCAAAAAACAGGAGCTGCTAAAGCAAAATTATATTCAATGTATGCTAAAGAAATATATCAAGCAGCTAAAAACGGAGGAACTGAATTCGAAAGTAACAGTGCCCTAAAAAGATTAGTAGATAAAGCAAAAAAAGAACAAGTACCAAGTGATATAATCAATAGAGCTATTGATAAAGTAAATAGTGGTGTTGACGAAACATATACAAGTGCAAACTATGAACTTTTTGGTCCAAATGGATCAACTGCTATAGTTGCTTGTTTAACTGATAACGTAAATAGAAGTGTTAGTGGAGTAAGAGCCGTAGTAAATAAATGCCATGTTAAAATGGGAGCTCAAGGTAGTGTTAGTTATATGTATGATCATTTATGTATCGTAAGTTTTAAAGGCCTAGATGAGGAAGAAACTTTAGAAGCTTTAATAGAAGCAGGTGTAGATGTAGAAGATATTGAAGTAGAAAACGGTGAAACAATTATCTATGGTGCTCCAAACGATTTATTCAATATTAAAGAAGCTATTACTAAAAAATTACCAAACGTATCATTTGATATGGATGAAATAACTTATATTGCCAAAGATAAAGTACAATTAACAGGTGAAGATTTAGAAACCTTCCAAAAACTACTTACAATGTTAGATGAAGTAGAAGATGTTCAAACCGTATATCACAATGTAGAATTATAAAAAATGCAAAAAAAATGCATTTTTTTCGTTTATAAGCAGGAATTTGTATCTTCAATATCGTATATTATATTCGAAAGAATAAAAAGGAGCCAGTCATAAAGGAGGAGATGATATTAAATGACTGACCTTAAAAGCATGTATACGAGAGAAGAATTGTTAATTTTGGATAAAGAATTAAAACTTATTCCTTTAACTTATGATTTTGCATTTAAAAAAGTCTTTTGTTCTAATAAAGAATTACTAAAAGATTTCCTTATATCCGTATTAGAATTAGAAAACATAATAAACCCCAATAAATGTAAAATAGAACTTGAGCCAAATGAACTTCCGAAAGAAAACAAAAAAGAATATAAAAAGACCATTGATATAAATGTAATATTGAATAACGATATATATGTAGATATAGAAGTAAATAGAGAAGCCTTTAAAGATATAAAATTAAGAAATATGATGTATGCCGATAAAATATATAGTATGATTTTAGATAAAGGTGAACACTATCATAAGTTAGATGACAAAATAATGTATCAATTAAACTTAAACGCTGTAGACAAACAAATCACATGCGGTAATGATATAGTAGTTCCATACGGATTAGAAACAAAAAAGTATATACAGATAAAAAACAAATAATAGTCAAATATCTTGAATATTACCGAATTCTATATTATAATAAAGGTACAAAAAAGAAATCAGATATATGGTTAGCTGCATTAACTTCAGAAAATTTCACAGAATTATACGATATATTAAATCATATATTATCACCCAAAGAAAGAGATAAATTTATAAGGAATGTGATAAAAATGAGTAAAGACGGATTTAGTATACATGAATGGCACAAGGAAACATTTGATGCTTATATCGAAAATAAGAAAATGACTAGAGCAAAAAAAGAAGGAATTGAACAAGGATCTAAACAAAAACAATTCGAAATCGCTAAAAACATGCTTAAAGAAAATTCTGATATTAACTTTATTTGTAAGGTTACAGGATTAGATAAAGAGGAAATAGAAAGTTTAAAATAATACTTTCTATTCTTTTTGTTAGCAAATAATTAACTAATAATTTATAAGGAATGTGATAAAAATGAGTAAAGACGGATTTAGTATACATGAATGGCACAAGGAAACATTTGATGCTTATATCGAAAATAAGAAAATGACTAGAGCAAAAAAAGAAGGAATTGAACAAGGAATTAAACAAGGGGCAAAAGAAAAACAATTAGAAATCGCTAAAAACATGCTTAATAAAAATATAGATATTAATACAATATCTGAAATTACTAGTTTAACTAAAGAAGAAATAGAAAGTTTAAAATAATACTTTCTATTCTTTTTTCATTAAATACTTTCGAATATATGAAAATTATGTTAAAATAAATATATGCAAACTAATTAGTTAGGAGGGATATAATGACTAAAGTAGGTTTATTACCAGCCGATACATACATCGTAAAGAATTGTACAGTATTAGATAATGAAAACCGAAATATACTACTTAAATTATATCAACCGATAATTGGTAGTGTAGCTATTAATCTTTACCTAACACTTTGGAGTGATTTAGATACATCACAAATAATTTCAACCGAATACACTCATCATAGTTTGATGACCAATACAAGATTAAAATTAGAAGATATTTTAGAGGCAAGAGAAAAGTTAGAAGCCATTGGTTTATTAAAAACATATCTAAAAAAAGGAAGTATAAATAATTATATTTATGAGTTATATTCTCCATTAGAACCAAAAGAATTTTTAGAAAACCCAATACTCGCCACTGCTCTTCAAAATAACGTTGGTAAAAAAGAATATAATAAAATAATAAAATTCTTCTCAATACCTAAAATAAATATCGAAGGGTATGAAGAAATAAGTGTTTCCTTTGGAGAAACATTTGATGTCAGTACAGACGTATTTACTAGCGATAATATTAGTGGAATCAGAAAAGTAAATCAAGTAGATATTATTGTAACTGAAAAAATAGATTTAAATAGTGTTATAGGCAATATTCCAGATGAATATTTAAATAAAAAATCAATAACCAAGGAAATAAAATCATTAATATATAAACTGGCTTTTATTTATAATTTAAACGAAATAGAGTTAACCGAATTAATTAGAAATTCGATAGATGAAAAACATATTATTGATAAAGATATATTAAGAAAAAATTGTAGTAATTATTATACTTTTGAACACAAAGGATCTACACCTTCATTAATTTATAAAAATCAGCCAGAATATTTAAGAACAAAGGTTAGTGATAATTCAAAACTTTCAAAAATGATTTATACATACGAAACAACTTCCCCATATGATTTTCTTACCGGAAGAAATAAAGGCATAAAACCAAGTAAAAAAGATTTAAGCTTATTAGAAATCTTATTAATAGATTATGAACTCAATCCAGGTGTAGTTAATGTTTTAATAGACTATGTTTTAAAAATAAACAACAACAAACTTACAAAAAACTTCATTTTGACAATCGCTGACCAATGGAAAAGAAGTAATATCAAAACAGTAAAACAAGCTATGGATATATGTAAAAAAGAAAACAAAGCAAAAACAGAAATAAAAAAAGTAACTAAAACTGTTAAAAAAGAAGAAAAACCAATTTGGTATGGCAAAGAAGTAGAAGAAGAAACAGCCAGTGAAGAAGAAATTGCCAAATTAGAAGCAATGCTTAGGAAGTAGGTGCTAAAATGCAAAAAGTAACAAACCTTACAAACAAAAAAAAGAATCTAAATATATCATTAGAAGAAGCATATGATGAAGCTCTAAAGGACGAAACATTTAAAGAAATAGTTTGTAAATTAAAAATGAAAAGAGAAAATCTTATAAATTATACGTCTACTTTAGAACAGTGCGCTGAAGAATATAATCACTGTAAAAACTGTAAAGGACTTATAGAATGTAAAAATAAAATACAAGGTCATGCATTTTTACCTCGTATAGTCGAGGGAAATTTAGAATTTATATATAGACCATGTAAATATAAAATAAAAGCAGATAAACAAAATAGTTTTCAAAAATATACATATGTATATAACGTTCCAAAAGAAATATCTGAAGCGTCATTTAAAAAAATATATAAGAATGATAAAAAAAGATATGACACTATAATTTGGCTAACCGAATTCATGGGAAAATATAAAGAAAATAAAGAACAAAAGGGTTTATACTTATGTGGTAATTTTGGCTGTGGTAAAACATATTTAGTTTCTGCAATGTTTAATGAGCTTGCTAAAGATAAAATAAAAAGTGCTACTATCTTTTGGCCAGAATATTTAAGAGATTTAAAAGCATCATTTAATTCCGAATATAAAAACGAATTTAATGAAAAATTTGATAAAATAAAAAAAGTACCACTATTACTTATAGATGATTTAGGAGCCGAAACGGTTACACCATGGAATAGGGACGAAATCCTTTGTCCAATACTTCAATATAGAATGGATGAAAAATTACCAACATTTTTCACGTCAAATTTAAATTTAGAAGCATTAGAAACCCACCTTGCAATCACCAATAAGGGTGATGAAATAATCAAAGCAGGAAGAATTGTTTCTAGAATAAAACAATTAACCGAATATCAAGAATTAATTAGTAAAAACTTAAGAAAATAATTGACAAAACATAAATAAATGATAAAATGAATATATAGATTAAAAAGCAAAGAAAAGGACACGGTTATTAAAAAGTGTTTCACAGTGAGTTTAGGATAGTGAAAACTAAACAAATAACTTTAATAACTACTACCTTAGAGCTGACACTGAAAGGTGTTTCCGGCAATGCCGTTATCCAAAATAAGAAAAAGGTAGGATGGTACCGTGCATATGCACTCCTCACATTAGTGGGGAGTTTTTCTATTTTTTAAGGGGGAATAGCAGTAATGAACAAAAAAGAATTAGAAAAACAAAATAAAATCACAATAGAAGCATTCTTAAGAAATTATCTTGAAATAGATAACGAAAATATTATTGATGTGCTTTCAAGTTTAACTCATAAAGAATTTAAAAAAGTATGCAAAGAAATCCATAATTTACGCATAACTTCTATACCATTTGAAGCAGTAGAATTAGAAGATTTATGTATGGGAAACATAATTTTAGTTTATGATACCTGTGGAAATATCGCGCCTTATAAAAACCCTAACCAAAAAGGTATAATTGAAATTCATGAGGAAATACGTGATTATCCAGCACCTAAACTCTCATATTTAGACGCTCTTGAAGAAGTAGAATTCTATGAAGCAATAATAGATACAATTGAGAATAATCTAACTGACGAAACAAGTGACATTTCTTCATTAGGATCTTTTAAAATCCCAGTAAAAGAAAGAAAATTAATTAGAAAGAGATGATTATATGATAAATATAAAAGAGGATGAAAAATTAAATACTCTTAATCACAGTGCAGCCCATTTACTTGCTCATGCTGTAAAACATTTATATCCTAATGCTAAATTTTGGGTAGGGCCAGTAATAGAAGAAGGATTTTATTATGATATTGATTTAGATGATGAAGTAATTACTGAAGAAGATTTAGCTAAAATCACTAAAGAAATGAAAAAAATAGTAAAATCAGATAAATTAATAAAAAGAATTGAACTTTCAAAAGAAGAAGCCTTAGAAATATTTAAAGACGATCCATATAAAATTGATTTAATTGAAAATATGCCTGAAGGAAAAATAATAACTGCCTATAAACAAGATGATTTTATCGATTTATGTAGAGGTCCACATGTAGATACAACAAAAAAATTAAAGCATTTTAAATTATTAAAAGTATCAGGAGCTTACTATAAAGGTGATTCTAAAAATAAAGTCCTTCAAAGAATATATGGAATATGCTTTGAAAATGAAGAAGATTTAGAAAAACATTTAGCAGATTTAGAAGATGCTAAAAATAGAGATCATAGAAAACTAGGAAAAGAATTAGAATTATTTATGTCTCATGAATTAGTAGGCCCAGGACTTCAAATGTGGCTTCCAAAAGGAGCAACAGTAAGAACTGAACTTGAAAACTACATTAGAACTAAAGAAACAAAAGAAGGATATAACCACGTTTATACACCAAGTTTAGGTAGTGTAGATTTATATAAAACATCAGGTCATTGGGATCATTATAAAGACGATATGTTTCCAGTAATGAAAATGGATAATGAAGAATTAGTTTTAAGACCAATGAACTGTCCACATCACATGTTAGTATATAAAAACAAACCACATTCATATAGAGATTTACCTATTAGAATAGGAGAACTTGCTCCAGATTTCAGATATGAAGCTTCAGGAGCTGTATGCGGGCTTGAAAGAGTAAGACAAATGTGTCAAAATGATGCTCATCTTTTCGTAAGACCAGATCAAATAAAAGAAGAAGTATCAAGCGTTGTAAATTTAATTCTTTCAGTTTATGAAGATTTTAATATTAAAGATTATTCATTTAGATTATCATTAAGGGATAAAGATGATAAAGAAAAATACTTTGATGATGATGAAATGTGGGATAAAGCAGAAACTGAACTTAGAAAAGTTTTAACAGATCTTAATTTAGATTTTTATGAAGCAAAAGGAGAAGCTGCATTCTATGGACCTAAATTAGATGTTCAAATTAAATCAGCAATAGGTCATGATGTAACACTTTCAACATGTCAATTAGATTTCTTACTTCCAGAAAGATTTGATTTAACATATACAAATGAAAAAGGTGAAAAAGTAAGACCAGTAGTAATTCATAGAGCAATTTTAGGAACCTTTGATAGATTTATGGCTTTCTTAATTGAAGAAACAAAAGGAGCATTTCCACTTTGGCTTGCACCTACGCAAGTAAATATTATTCCAGTTAATAATGAGTATCACCTAAATTATTCTAAAGAATTAGAACAATTATTAAAAGATAATGACATAAGAGTAAATTTAGACTCTAGAGACGAAAAACTAGGGTATAAAGTGCGTGAAAGCGTTACTAAAAAAATTCCATTCACTTTAATAATAGGTGATAAAGAAAGAGATACTAAAACAATTAGTTATCGTAAATATGGAACTGAAGAAACTGTAAATGTTTCTAAGGAAGAATTTATAGATTTATTAAACGATACAATTAAAAATAAAAATTAAAAGGCTTTAAATTTTGCCTTTTTTTTGATATAATTGATAAAGTTAAAACTTTAAGGAGGAATTATATATGAGAGAAATTACAGAACAAGAACAAGTTAGAAGAGATAAGGCAGAAAATATAAAAAAACTTGGACTAGACCCATTTGGACAAAAATTTGAAAGAACTGGATATGCTAAAGAGATAAAAGAAAAGTATCAAGATATCCCACATGATGATTTTGAAAACATAAATGATGAATATATAGTTGCAGGAAGAATTATGTTTATAAGAAAAATGGGAAAGGCATCGTTTTTTACAATTCAAGATAAAACAGGAAAAATTCAAATATATATTTCAATAAACGATATTGGTGAAGAAAGCTATACTTTATTTAAAACTGCTGATATTGGAGATATTGTTGGAATTCGCGGAAAAGTTATGAAAACAAGGACAGGAGAAGTAACTTTAAAATGCCTAGAATATACACACTTAGTAAAAGCTTTAAAACCACTTCCAGAAAAATTCCATGGTCTTACAGATATAGAAGAAAGGTATAGAAGACGTTATGTAGACTTAATTATGAACGATGAGTCAAAAAGAGTTGCAACACTAAGACCAAAAATTATAAGATGTATTCAAAATTATATGGATAAACAAGGTTTTGTTGAAGTTGAAACACCAATCTTATCAACACTGTTAACCGGTGCTTCAGCTAGACCTTTTATCACACATCATAATACACAAGACCTAGATATGTATTTACGTATCGCCCTAGAACTTCCATTAAAAAGATTACTAGTAGGCGGCATGGAAGCAGTTTACGAAATAGGAAGAGTATTTAGAAATGAAGGAATGGATCCAAAACATAACCCTGAATTTACCCTAATGGAAGCATATCTTGCTTATAGTGATTTAGAAGGTATGATGAATTTAACTGAAAACATGTACCAAACTATTGCTAAAGAAGTGATTGGGAAAATGAGCTATAATTGGTACGGACATGAAATAAACTTAGAAGGTCCATGGAAAAGAATTAGTATGACCGATGCAATCAAAGAAAAAACCGGAATAGATTTCAAACAAGAAATGACAGTTGAAGAAGCATTAAAACTTGCAAACGAACACCACATAGAAGTACAAGAACACGAAAAAACAGTTGGACATATAATAAATCTTTTCTTCGAAAAATATGTAGAAGAAACATTAATTCAACCAACATTTCTATATGGACATCCAATTGAAATTTCACCACTTACCAAGAAAAATCCCGAAGATCCAAGATTTGTTGATAGATTTGAATTATTTATTGCCGGCAAAGAATTTGCTAATGCCTATACTGAGTTAAATGATCCAATCGACCAATTAGAAAGATTTGAAGCCCAAATCAATGAAAGAGAATTAGGAAATGATGAAGCCAACGATATAGATATGGATTTTGTTGAGGCTTTAGAATATGGAATGCCACCAGCAGGTGGAATTGGTTACGGAATAGATAGACTATGTATGTTATTCTTAGAACAAGAATCAATTAGAGATGTTATCTTATTTCCAACAATGAAAGAAAGAAACTAAACTACGAAATTTCGTAGTTTTTTATAAAAATATAAAAAATATGTTATAATTTATAATAGGGTGATAGATATGAAAAAAAACGGATTTACTTTACTAGAACTTTTAGCTGTAATTGTAATAATTGGTTTAATAGCTTTAATTACATATCCAATAATTGATGATGTAATAACAAATTCAGAAAAAAAGACATTTAAAGCTAGTGTAGAAGAATTAGTCAATATTGCAGAAGTTGATTATAACGAATTTGGACGAACCGGAGTTGTTACATATACCTTTAATGATAAGAATATAAGCTGTAATGTTTGTAAAGATAAAATTAAATATAATGGTGAAATAGAAGATGGAACTGGAACAATTATATTAAACAACGGAAAATTAAGTAATATAAATATTACAAGTAAATACTATAAAGCACAGTTAAACGATGATAAAAAAATAGAAATTACCAACAAAGAATAAGAAATTATTCTTTTTTTGTCGAAATTTTTTTTGTAATAAAATAAATAATAGACAATATAATTAATTAGAAAAGTACCAGGAGGGATAACAATGATAAACAAAAGAGGAATGTGGTTTTTAACATTATTTAGTTTGATATTAGTATTAAGTGTATATTATATAACAATGCCTAGCGAATTATTAATGACAGCAAATAATAGTAAAGAAGAAACAAAAGAAACCGCCAAAGTTTCTGCTACAACTGAAGAAAGTGAGAGTGCAGAATTAGTTGCCTTAAGAGTAGAATCAGAAGAGCAATTATTAGATGAAATTAACGAATTAAAAACAGTACTAACAAACGCAAAAGCATCATCAGAAGAAAAAAATAAAGCGTTTGAAAAAATGCAAGCATTAAATCAAACAAGAGGTACTGAAGAGTCATTAGAGAAAAAAATCAAAAGCCAGCACAAATTAAAAGCTTTTGTTAAAATAAATGGTAGCGATATAACTGTAGTCGTAGATAGTACGAAGCACGATAAATCACTTGCCAATAAAATAATGCGTACAGTTCAAAACGAATTTAAAGAACACGTTAGTATATCAGTAAAATTTCAAAAATAAACTCTATTAAGAGTTTTTTTCGCAATTTAGGCTTTTTCTCTCACTAGTATCCATGTGGTGCATAAAATAATATGAGTAAGTATAATCCACTTAGGCATAGGAAGTGAGGGGAATATGAAAAAAGGTATTCTAACAAAAAGAGAACGTGAAGTATTTGAGTTACTTATTAAAAACAAAACAACAGGCGAAATAGCGGAAGAATTAAAAATAAGCGAAAAAACAGTTCGTAATCACATTTCAAACGCCATGCAAAAGCTTGGGGTAAAAGGACGTGCCGGGGCAGTAGTAGAACTACTAAAACTTGGAGAACTTTCTTTGTAAAAAGGGTTAATAAAAAACCTTTTTTTTCATATTATTTAAATAGGTGATAGCTATGCTAAAAAAATTAAGTATAAGAAAAATAGGATTAACAACAGCAGCATTATTCGCACTAACACTTATATATTTATTACCAAGTAATGATAGTAAGTTAGATATTGATTCAGAATTAGAATACGTTGATAGCAATATAGAAACAAGCCCAATTTTTTTAATCGATAAAAACAGTTATGCTGCTTTAACAGAAGTAGCCGTATCGGGTACTAGTGTCGAAGATAAAGTCAGAGAATTATTAAACATATTAACAGTTGGTGGTGCCGATAGTAAGATACCAAGTGGTTTTAGTGCCATTATTCCCCCAGATACCCAAATAAATAGTATAAAATATGATAACGGTTTAATTAAAGTAGATTTTTCTAAAGATTTATTAGACATAGATAAAGAATATGAGGAAAAATTAATAGAAACCATAGTATATACCTTAACTTCTATAGATGGTGTGGATAAAGTGATAATATATATTGATGGTGAAATATTAACAACATTACCTAAAAGTAAAATTAATCTTCCAAGTACATTAGATAGAGCCTTTGGAATAAACAAACAATATGAATTTACTAAGGCCGAAGATATTAATGATGTAACAGTTTATTACATAAATGAAATAAATAACAAATATTACTATGTCCCAGTAACAAAATATTTAAATGATAGTAGGGATAAAATAACAATAATTATAGATGAGTTAACATTAGGATTTAACCATAATAAAAAACTTATGAGTTTTTTAAACGAGGATGCTAGACTTGTTTCAAGTAATGTTGATAATAAAAAAATGAATTTAGAATTTAATTCATATATATTTGATGATGTAACAACCGAAGAAGTATTGGAGGAAGTAATTTATACCATTTGCCTTTCAGCAAGGGATAATTACGATATAGAAGAAGTAGTATTGACAGTAAATAATAAAGAAATTTATAAAACTACTATGAAAAATCTTGAAACAAAACAAAATTTATAGTATAATTAACTTGCATGTAAAAATGTAAGTTGTCTCAGTAGCTCAGCTGGATAGAGCAACGCCCTTCTAAGGCGTGGGTCCGGGGTTCGAATCCCTGCTGGGACGCCATTTAGTTAATAAGCTCTTTGATTTCAAAGGGTTTTTATTTATATAGAAGATAATTTGAATAAAGTTTATAGTGTAAACAAAATGTTTTTATATATTATAAATAGTTATATTTATTTGCAAAAACAATATTGGCATTATATAATAATTTAAGAGGTGATATAATGAAAAAATTAACTTGGAAACAAAGAGAAGAACTAATTCCCGATTACGAAATCCATCAATCATATACAAAAGAAGAAATAGGTGAATCATTTTTAGCAATAAAAGGCATTGCCATAAATCACTATAATTTAAAAAGTTTAAATGATGAAGAAATAGAGGAAGCATTGTTTAACTTATATTTAATCGAACTTGAGAGTATGAAAGAAGAATTAGAAAAAATAATATTTTTAGATTATGCTGACAATTTTTTAAGTAAAATAAAAAATCCATTATTAACAATGCTACAAATGATTAAACCAAATACTGAATTTAGAGATAATCAAAATTTATTTAAAACAAGACACGAATTATTAAAAATTAACCAAAACATTACAGAAGATAGTTTTAATAAATATTTTTGTTCATTAGAAAATGGCTCATTATTTAACCGCATTACAAATGAAACAAAACCACTAGAAGAAGACTTCTTAGAAGAGCTAAAAGATAAAGAGGATGATTTGTTTGAAGAAAATAGCCAAATAGATCCAAATATAAGAGCAAAACATTATTTAAACCAAAGAAATTATGACCCAGAATATTGGAATAGTTATTTTAATTACGTAGAAAATAAACGTCAAATATTATTAGAATATTTTACAGAAAATAACAAATTAGAAGAATTAGAAGATTTTAGAGATATTGCCAACATTTATTATTTATATGCTTCATGGTATAAAATTGTAAATAAAAGTAAGAGAAAAGGAAAAACAATATAACGTTTTTCCTTTTTATTTTACCAACCTTAAAGTTTTGTCATCACGAACAATAATATTTTCTCTACCAGCACCAGTCCCGATAAATTTAACTGGAGTATTAGTAATTTCCTCAATTCTATTTATATATTTTTGAGCACTTAAAGGTAATTCACCAAAACTTTGGCAATTACTAATATCGCCAAAATTACCTTCAAACTCCTCATAAACAGGTTCGCAATTTTTTAAAAATTCTAAATTAGAAGAGAAATTATCAACAATCATTCCTTTGTATTTGTAAGCGGTACAAAGTTTAATTTTATCCATTTTTCCAACTGTATCTAAATGATTA
Source organism: uncultured Bacillota bacterium (assembly GCA_948466255.1). Lineage (GTDB taxonomy): Bacteria > Bacillota_I > Bacilli_A > RF39 > UBA660 > Coprosoma. The sequence continues at coordinate 21,891 of CAOJZV010000002.1, forward strand.
ACAGCCAAAGCCGTAAGACCATTTAACATAACCGCATAATTAAGAGACACTAAGTCAAGCCAACCACATCGTCTAGGGCGTCCTGTAGTAGTTCCGTATTCATGACCTAAATCCCTAATCATATCCCCAACTTTACCAGTTTCTTCAGTTACAAAAGGACCTTCACCAACTCTAGAAGAATAAGCTTTAGTAACACCATAAACATCACTAATGTATCTAGATCCAATACCTGCACCAGTACTAACGCCTCCAATAGTAGGGTTAGATGAAGTAACAAAAGGATAGCTACCATAATCAATATCAAGCAAAGTAGCTTGAGCTCCTTCACAAATAATATTTTTATCATTTTTAATAGCTTCATGCATCATGCTAATGGTATCGCATACATAAGACCTCAAAGCGTCAGCGTATACTTTATATTCTTCAATAATTTCATCATAATTTAAAGGATCATACCCATAAGCTTCAATAATTTTATTTTTGTTATCTAAATTTCTTTTTAAAAGTTCATCAAAATTATCAGAAATAAAATCACCCATACGAATTCCAGTTCTTTCGTATTTATCACAGTAGGCAGGTCCAATACCTCTTTTAGTAGTTCCAATCTTATTTGAACCACGATTTTCTTCTAATATACCATCCATCACAATATGATAGGGGAAAATAACATGAGCTTTATCACTAATATATAAGTTATTAACTTTCAAACCATGATTTTTTAATTCATTAATTTCACCAGTTAATACTTTTGGGTCAATTACTACGCCATTACCTAAAACGGCATTAATATTTTCATTTAAAATTCCACTAGGTAATAGATGAAATGCAAATTTTTCATCATTTACTTTAATAGTATGTCCTGCATTATTTCCTCCTGAAAATCTTACTGCATAGTCAGCATCCTTAGAAAGATAATCAATTATTTTACCTTTCCCTTCATCACCATAAAATACTCCTAATACTACTTTTACATTTTTCATTTTACTTCCTCCAAACATAAGTTTAGTATAATAAAAAAATAATGTCAAGAAAAAAAGAAAACGGTTAGTTTTCTTTAGGTGGGACAATTTTATAAAGTCCAGTTCCATGAGAAGATTTCAAATATACAGATTTATTTTCCATAATATTCGGATTTACCTCTGAAACATTATTATAATAATAAACATTAAATCCATTTTTATTTAAAATATTATAAATGGCTTTCATCTCGGGGCCAACCAAATGTAGCTCATCAAAACAAAGATTATTTTTAACAATATAATTTGCAATATCTTTATGTATTTTTTTACTAGCTTTACCAAGTTCTAATATATCTCCTAAAATAACAATTTTATTTTCATTAGGTAGTTTCCAAAAATAATCAAGGCCATTTATCATAGTTTCAAAAGAAGCATTATAACAATCATCAATCAAAATATTTTCTCCAATAAATCTCTTTTCCATACGACTAGGCGCACATTTGAATCGGCTGATACCTTTAACAATATTTTTAATATCCATATTTAAAAGTAAACCAATTTTCATTGCACAAATAGAATAATTAATCAAATAATCAATATCACTATTTATATTAATTTTATATTTTTTACTATCAATTAAAGCTGCATATCTATTTTTAGTACCATAAACAATATTACTAATGTTTTCATCATTAATTCCATAATCGATAACTTTAGGGCCTTTAACTTTAACTTTTTTTAGTAATTCATCATCCATATTACGAAGAAAATAATTAGATCCTTTAACAATGCTTATCTTTTCTTTTAATGTATTTTTTATTTTTTTGAAATTACCAATATGTGCAGTTCCAACATTAGTAACTAAAGTAATAGTAGGAAGGCAAATATCCCTCAAAAAAGCAATTTCTCCTTTATGATTAGTTCCAAGTTCTAATAAAATAACATCCTCATCATTGTAATTTACTAAAGTAAGAGGCATACCAATATGATTATTATAATTTCCTTTAGTACTTAATACATTAAATTCTTCTTTTAAAACAGAATAAATCATTTCTCTTTGACTAGTTTTTCCAAAACTACCAGTAAGAGCAATAACAGGAACATTTATTTTTTCTCTAGTTTTTCTAGCTAAATCCTGAAGAGCATTTAAAGTATCAGAAACTTCAACAATAATCAAATCATTATTGATTTTCAAAGCTTCTTTAATTATATCATCATGCCCATTAGAAACAAAAAAACCACTTATTCCATTTTTAACCCCATTAATAATGTAATTATGCCCATCAGTATTACCTTGAAGTGGGATAAAAATTGTTTTTCCATTAATTTCATTAGTATTTATACTAAAATTAACATTACTTTCCAAATCACCATTTATTAATTTTGAATCCTTAATTTCCAATATGTCTTTTACTTTCATAAAACTCACCCCGTTACAAACATTATAATATATATTATATGTCATATCAAATAAAAAATTAAATAAAGTGTAAAGCATATATTCTAAACATTTATATTTTTAATTAAAAATGATATAATACATATAGTAAAGGAGCATATATATGAATAGTAATAAAATCATAGATGTAAAAGCAAGAGAAATACTAGATTCAAGAGGTAACCCCACAGTTGAAGCCGATGTTAAATTAGTAAGCGGAGTAGTAGGTAGAGCCAGCGTTCCTAGTGGCGCTTCAACCGGAGAAAGGGAAGCATTAGAATTAAGAGATAATGATAATAGATATATGGGAAAAGGCGTCCTAAAAGCCGTTAATAATATAAATAACATAATAAAATCAGCTATTATAGGTCTAGATGCAACTAATCAAAAATTAATAGATAAAACCATGTTAGATCTTGATGGAACCGAAACAAAATCAAAACTAGGCGCAAACGCTATACTTGCTGTTTCGATGGCAACACTTAAAGCCGCTAGTCAAAATCAAAACAAAGAATTATATGAATATATAGGAAACGGAAAAATACTCCCAAAACCAATGATGAATATATTAAATGGTGGCATGCATGCAGATAATGGTTTAGATTTTCAAGAATTTATGATAATTCCAAATGCAAATAATATAAAAGAAAGAATAAGAATTAGTAGTGAAGTTTTTCACAATCTAAAAAAAGTATTAAAAGAAGAAGGGTACAACACTAATGTTGGTGATGAAGGCGGATTTGCTCCGAATTTTAAAACCAATATAGATGCCTTAGATGCTATTATAAAAGCTATAAAAGAAGCAGGTTATATACCAGGTGAAGATATAAATATTGCTTTAGATGTAGCTGCTTCGGAATTCTATGAAGATGGTATATATAACTTAAAAGGTGAAAATAAAAAACTTACTACTGATGAACTTATAGAATATTATGAAGAATTAATAAATAAATATCCAATTATTTCAATTGAAGATCCAGTAGATGAAAACGATTGGGAAGGCTTTACAAAAATAACAGAAAAATTAGGAAATAAAATTCAGTTAGTAGGGGATGACTTATTTGTAACTAATAAAAAGTATCTACAAAAGGGAATTAATTTAAAAGCAGGCAATGCCATTTTATTAAAAGTAAATCAAATAGGAACTATTACTGAAACATTAGAAACAATAGAACTTGCAAAAGAAAACGGTTATAAAACAATTATTTCTCACAGAAGTGGAGAAACAGAAGATACAACAATAGCTGATTTAGCTGTTGGACTAAACTTAGGGCAAATTAAAACAGGATCACTTTCAAGAACTGATAGAGTAGCAAAATATAATAGATTAATTAGGATAGAAGAAGAAATATATGGTGATAAAAATGAATAAAAAAGGTTTTACTTTAATAGAATTATTGGGTGTAATAGTATTACTAGTATTAATCACTATGATTACAATACCAATTATAGGTAACGCAATAAAAAAAGGGAATGAAACAGCTGATGAACAAACAAAAGAAAATATAGTTTTAGCAACTAAAAATTGGGCTGTTGATAATAAAGAACAATTACCCCAAAATAAAAACGATAAAATTAAAGTAAATATTGAAACATTACAAAACGGTGGATATATAGATAAAAATATTAAATGGCCTTCTACAGATGAAGAAATAACAAACGCTTGCGTTGAAGTTACCAACATAACTGAAGCTGATAGTGAAGATGATGTTAAAGTTGTAAAAAAACAATATGATTATTTATATAGTGAAAATTGTTCATAGAAAAAAAGATGTTAACCAATCTTAACATCTTTTTTAATATCCATAATTACTGGTAAAATAATTGGCTTTCTTCCAGTATGAGTATTAACATAATTAGAAACTGAATTAATAATTTCTGCTTTTATTTCTGAATAATTAACGCCAGTTTTTGTTACCTTATTTATTGCATCTTTACTTAAATTTTCAAGTTTCTTTAAAAGTTCAATATTATCATTAACTAAAACAAAGCCTCTAGTTATAATACTAGGATTAGCTAATAATTTAGCGTTTTTTGTATCAATATTAGCAATAACAACTATAATACCATCATTAGCCATAATCTTACGATCTTTCATAACAGCATTACTAATATCACCAATACGATTACCATCAACATAAACATCACCAGCTGGAACTTTTCCGCCTTGTCTAACTTTTCCATCCTTTAGAATCAAAACATCACCATTACCTAAAATAAAAGTATTTTCTTTAGGCATGCCACATTCAATAGCTAAATCAGCATGAGTTTTAAGCATTCTATATTCACCATGGAAAGGCATAAAATAGGTAGGTTTAATAAGTCTAAGCATAAGTTTAAGTTCATCTTGATTACCGTGTCCACTAGTGTGAATATCACTTAAAGAAGTATTAGTATAAACTGTAACTCCTTTTAAATATAATCTATTAATAGTTCTAGAAATACTAACCGCATTTCCTGGAATAGCCGATGATGAAAATACAACTACATCATCATCCCTAAGCTTAATTTGTCTAAAAGTCCCTTGTGCAATTCTACTTAAAGCAGCTAAAGGTTCCCCTTGACTTCCTGTACATAATAAACAAATCTTATCTGATGGATAGTTTTTAGCTTCTTCTGGAGTGATAAATATATCTTTATGTTTGATATATCCTCCTTCAATAGAAATTTCAATATTATTATTCATACTTCTACCAAAAACACAAATCTTACGACCATGTCTTTTACAAGTATCAACAATATGTTTTAATCTATATATATTAGAAGCAAATGTTGCAATAATAATACGACTGTTGTGGCGACTAAATAATTCATCTAAAGCCTCATCGACTTTTGATTCACTTTTACTAAAACCTTCACTCATCGCATTAGTACTATCACTCATAAGTAAAGTAACACCTTCATCACCGATTTTAGCCATTTTATGAAGATTAGCCATAGGACCAATAGGTGTTAAATCAAATTTAAAGTCACCAGTCGTTACCACATTACCATTAGGTGTATGAATACACATTCCATGAGAATCAGGAATAGAGTGAGTAGTTTGAAAAAACTCAACAGTTAAATATTTATATTTAAACACATCTTTTTCTGTATAAACATGTAAATTATTATACTTAATTCCACGATCCTCTAACTTTCTTCTAATAAGCCCAACCGCTTGATTAGGGGCATATATATTAGGAATATCCACTAATTGTAATAAAAATGGAATAGCTCCAATATGATCTTCGTGTCCGTGAGTAATAAATAACCCTTTAATTTTATTCTCGTTTTGTTTTAAAAATGTAAAATCAGGAATAACATAATCAATTCCCATTAAATCCCCCTCAGGGAATATCGCACCCGCATCAGTAATAACGATTTCGTCTTTATGCATTACACAATACATATTTTTTCCGACTTCACCAAGACCTCCTAAAGCGAAGACCGCAGTTTCATCGTCTTTTATAAAATTCATAATTTCTCCTTTCTTAAGATTAAAAACTGACTTATTACATTATATACTTTTTTTGGACTTTTGGCAAGTTACAAAGACCATTTACAATAAACTAGAAAACATGTTATAATTAATTAAACGTCCTAGTAGCTCAGCTGGATAGAGCAATCGCCTCCTAAGCGATAGGTCGGAAGTTCGAATCTTCTCTAGGACGCCATCGTATAAATAAGCCCTTATTAAAGGACTTTTTTAATATAAAATCAAATTTATGTGAAATTATGTAATTCCAAGCTAAAATTTTTAAAATAAAATAAAAACGTGTTATAATAGGAAAAGTAAAATATAATAAAATGAGGTGTTAAATATGGATATATTAATTTTTTATGGGTTAACAATATTAGCTATAGTAATTGTTTTAGCTGCCCAAATATATGTAAATAGTTCTTATAAAAAATATTCAAAAATAAAAAACGAAAAAGGAACCACTGGAAAAGATGCTGCAAGATATATTTTAGACAAAAACGGACTAGAGAATATCAAAGTAGTAGAAACAGGAGGTTATTTAAGTGATCACTATGATCCAACAAAAAAAGTAATTAGACTTTCAAGCAATGTATATAATGGCGATTCAGTAGGAGCTGTAGCCGTAGCCAGCCATGAATGTGGCCATGCCATTCAAGATAAAAAAGGTTATATATTTATGAAAATTAGATCAGCCTTAGTGCCAATTACAACATTTTCATCATATGCTGGTTATTTAGCTATCATCATTGGAATAATCTTTGCATCATTAAAATTAATATGGATAGGAATAATCCTAGAAGTAATTATTTTACTATTTCAATTAGTAACTTTACCAGTTGAAATAGATGCTAGTCAAAGAGCTTTAAAAGAAATAAAAACAGGCAACTTATTAACTGAAAAAGAACACAAAGGCGCTAAAACAATGCTAACTGCTGCTGCTTTAACATATGTAGCCAGTGTCGCTGCCGCAATCCTTGAACTTGCAAGATTAGTTTTAATGTTTGGAAGAGATGACTAATGTCAAATTTTCTTAGAATGATGTATGGAAGATACGGAGTAGATAATTTATCAAAATTTCTGTTTTCTTTATATATAATAATATTTGTAATAGGCCTATTTTATAAAAATTTTATTTTAGATACGATAGGCTTATTATTACTGTTTATAGTGATATTTAGATTCTTTTCCAAAAACATTTACAAAAGAACTAAGGAAAATCAAATATATTTAAAAATAAAAAATAAGACATTAAAACCATTCAAAAATATTAAAAGAAACTTTAAAGAAAGAAACGAACATGTTTATAAAAAGTGTCATAAATGTAAAACAACACTTAAGCTTCCTTTACCTTATGAAAGAGGAATAAAACACGCTAAGTGTCCAACATGTAAAAATAAAATTACATTTCTTTGTCTAAGAAAACAAAAAATTGAAATAATTAAAGATAATGAAAGGATGAAAAAATGATAAAATTACTTAAAAACTTAACCGCAAGAGACTGGCTTCTAGCTTTAATAAGTTTTGTATTAATCGTAATGCAGGTATGGCTAGACTTAAAAATGCCAGATTACATGTCAGAAATAACCGTACTAGTTCAAACCGAAGGAAGTGACATGAAAGACATTCTTCTAAATGGCGGAGGAATGCTTTTGTGCGCCTTTGGTAGTTTAGTTTCTGCTGTTATAGTTGGATATCTAATTTCAATTATAGCTGCTGACTTTTCAAAAAAAGTTAGAAAAAAATTATTTACCAAAGTTCAAAAACTAGGACTTGGAGAAGTAAAAAACTTCCAAACAAGTAGTTTAATAACAAGAACTACAAACGATATTACTCAAGTAGAAATGTTAATTGCTATGGGATTACAATTATTAGTAAAAGCTCCAATAACTGCTGTTTGGGCTATTACAAAGATCCTAAATAAAAGCTGGGAATGGAGTGCGCTTACGGCAGTAGCCGTAATAATCCTATTAACTACAATTGGTATTATAGTAGCTATTGTAATGCCAAGATTTAAAATTGTTCAAAAATTAACCGATAAATTAAACGGTGTAACTAGAGAAAACATAACCGGTATTAGAGTCGTTAGAGCCTTTAATGCCGAAAAATACGGAGAAGAAAAATTTGATAAAGTAAATACAAAATTAACAAACACACAACTATTTAACCAAAAAACATTCGCCATATTAATTCCAATAATGTATCTAGTAATGTATTTCTTAACTCTATCAATTTATTTTGTTGGAGCTTACCTAATCAAAGACTCATTAATGGCTGATAAACTAAATTTATTTGGTGATATGATAGTATTCTCAAGTTATGCTATGCAAGTAATTATGTCATTTTTAATGCTAGCTATGATATTCATGATACTTCCAAGAGCTCAGGTTTCTGCTAAACGTATTAACGAAGTATTAGATACCAAAGAAACAATTAAAAATGGTACTTTAACAGAAAATAAAACAGGAGAAACAGGAACTGTAGAATTTAAAAATGTATCATTCAAATATCCAGATGCCGAAGAATACTTATTAAAAAATATCAATTTCAAAGTAAATAAAGGTGAGACAGTTGCTTTCATCGGATCAACAGGTTCAGGTAAATCAACCTTAATAAATCTAGTTCCAAGATTTTATGATGTAACTGATGGTGAAATCTTAGTTGATGGTGTAAACATCAAAGAATATGATGAAAACTATTTGCATAATAAAATAGGTTATGTTCCACAAAAAGCTGTATTATTTAACGGTGATATAAATTACAACGTTTCTTATGGAGATAACGGAAAAGAAATAACCGAAGAAAAAATCAAAGAAGCCGTTAAAGTCGCCCAGGGTGAAGAATTCGTCTTAAAAATGGATGATCAATACAAAACCGATATTTCATCAGGTGGAACTAATATATCAGGGGGTCAAAAACAAAGACTTGCTATTGCAAGAGCCATTGCTAGAGATCCTGAAATATATATTTTTGATGATTCATTCTCAGCCTTAGATTATAAAACCGATGCTACCTTAAGAAAAGAATTAAAAAAACACACCAAAGATGCTACAAGTTTAATAGTTGCTCAAAGAATCGGAACAATTATGAATGCCGATAAAATTGTTGTCTTAGATAGAGGAGAGTGTGTAGGTATAGGTACCCATAAAGAACTACTTAAAAACTGCGAAGTTTATAAACAAATCGCACTTTCACAACTTTCAAAGGAGGAATTAGAAAATGCCTAAACACGGTGGACCAAAAGCAAACGCTCCTGAGCAAGCTAAAAATTTCAAAGAAGCAATTATTAGACTATTTAAAGAATTAAAAAGTTTTAGTGTCATAATTACTATTGCTCTAATTCTAGCCGCATTAGGCTCAGTATTATCAATTATCGCTCCAGATAAATTAGCTGATATAACTGACCAAATTTCAGATGGCTTAGTTGTTAATAAAGATAATTTAGAAACAATTTCTAAAAAGGTGACTTCTAGTTTAGACGAAAAAACATTAGAACAGAAAATGCCACAAATTCTTTCGTTAAATGTAAGCGAAGAAGCAAACTTTAGGATAGCTGCTTCAAGCACGATAACACCAGAAGAAAAACAAAAATACATGGAAGTAATGAAAGAAATAAGTACTTCGCAAGACAAAACAAAAGCTTTAGAAAAACTAACTGAACTTCCTAATAGTATATTAGAAATAATACTTCCAGAAACAACTTACGAAAACATAAAAGTAACAACCAAAGATAAAATCGAATTATTAAAATTAACTAAAGAAAAAGATAAAAAAGATATTAAATTTCCAGAAAGTATTCAAAATATTTTATTTAAAACTTTTGAAATCGATGGAACCAAAATAACACCAAAAGATCAAGCAAAATTTATTGAAATAATGAGCACCTTAGATAAGGATGCTGAAGTAAATGACTTATACTCAAAAATAGATGAAATGCCAAAAAGCATTCAAAAAGTAGTAGAACCATTTATGAATATGGATAAAATAAAAGCACTAGCTTTATTCCTAGTTATAATTTATTTATTAAGTGCTTTATTTACTTATATTGAAACCATAATCATGGCTACTGTATCAAATAAATTTGCTAAAAGATTAAGAGGAGATATCTCTGAGAAGATAAATACATTGCCACTTAAATACTTCGACAAACATAAAGCTGGAGATACCTTATCAAGAGTTACCAACGACGTTGATACAATCGCTCAGTCAATGAACCAATCATTATCAACCTTAGTCGGAGCTTTAACTCTTTTCATCGGAACTATAATCATGATGTTTGTAACTAACTGGATAATGGCTTTAACCGCCATAATATCAAGTATGTTAGGATTTAGTTTAATGTTCCTAATCCTAGGCAAAAGCCAAAAATACTTTGTCGCAAGACAAGTAGAACTAGGTAATTTAAATGGACATATCGAAGAAGTATATTCAGGATTAAATGTTATCAAAGCCTATAATGGTGGGGCAGAAGCTAATAAAAAATTTGATGAATACAATAATAAAGTATACAATGCCAATCAAAAAAGTCAGTTCTTATCAGGTCTAATGATGCCTCTTATGAATTTTGTTGGAAACTTTGGTTATGTAGCTGTTTGTATTGTGGGAGCCTTACTAACTATGAATAATGTAATCAGCTTTGGTGTTATCGTAGCTTTTATCGCTTATGTAAGACTATTTACATCACCACTTTCACAAATAGCCCAATCATTTACTTTGTTACAGTCAGTAGCTGCTGCATCAGAAAGAGTATTTGAATTCTTAGACGAAAAAGAAATGCCATCTGAAGAAAATGTTAAAAAATATTTAGACAAAGATAAAGTAAAAGGTGAAATAGAATTTAAAAATGTAACCTTTACATATGATGGTAACGAAAAACCAACTATTAATAATTTTAGTGCCGAAGCAAAGCCTGGACAAAAAGTAGCCATAGTTGGACCAACCGGAGCCGGAAAAACTACTATGGTAAACTTATTAATGAAATTTTATGATATAAATGCTGGTGATATAAAAATAGATGGTATCTCAACCAAAGATTTAACAAGAAAAAATATCCACGAACTATTTACAATGGTACTTCAAGATACATGGTTATTTGATGGAACTATCAAAGAAAATATCGTTTACAATAGAGAAAATATTAGTGATGAAAAAATTAAAGAAGTATGTGATACCGTTGGTATTTCGCACTTCATCAAGACTTTACCACACGGATATGATTCAAAAATAGATGATAATGACAGTGTATCAGCAGGGCAAAGACAATTATTAACAATCGCAAGAGGAATGATAGAAGATACACCATTCTTAATTCTAGACGAAGCAACTTCAAATGTTGATACTAGAACTGAGGAATTAGTTCAAAACGCTATGGACGAACTTACAAAAGGAAAAACATCATTCATTATTGCCCATAGATTATCAACCATTAAAAATGCTGATCTAATCTTAGTAATGAAAGATGGAAATATCATTGAACAAGGAAATCATGAGGAACTAATGAAACAAAATGGTTTCTATGCTGAACTTTATAATTCACAATTTGAACTATAAAAAAGACTTTACACAAAAAGTCTTTTTATTTTTATAAATACCTTGACAGACATAGTACTATATGATACCATGTAAACGAAAGAGGTGATAAATTGTCTATAACATCAGATATAATAAGAGGCCACACCGAGACAATAATACTCGCACATCTAAATGAAAAAGATAGCTACGGTTACGAAATAAATAAAATGATAAAAGAAAAAACCAAAGGCGAGTACGAATTAAAAGAAGCCACACTTTACTGTGCTTTTAAAAGGCTAGAAGAAAACGAACTAATAGAATCGTATTGGGGCGATGAAAATCTAGGTGCTAGAAGAAAGTACTACCGCATCACTGTCAAAGGTAAAAAAGCATACGAAAGAGATAAAGAAGATTGGAAACAAACAAAAAAAATAATCGATAAGTTGATTTAGGAGGAAATTATGGAAAAAATAAAAAAATATGTAAACGAATTATTTAAAGATGCACCAAAAACAAATAAAACAGAAGAATTAAAAGAAGAATTATTATTAGATTTAACAGAAAAATATAACGATTTAATAGAAGAAGGAAAAACAAAAACAGAAGCCTATAATGAAGTAATATCAGGTATAGGCGATACTACTGAACTTATTAATAGTTTAAATAAACCAGAGCCAAAAACAAACGAATATAGAAAGCGAACCGCACTAGTAGTATCGGTAAGCGTATTTATTTACATTTTATCAATAGTAGCTGTAATAGTTTTAGCTGAAACAGGAGCTCCAGATTTTGCTATTGCATCAGGATTTTTAACTTTAGTAGCAATCGCAACGTGCCTACTTATTTATCACTTTATGTCATTACCTAAAAACAATGAAGTAGAAATAAAAACAGTAAAAAAAGAAAGTAATAAAGTAAAAGATGGAATAAATGCTATCATATGGATAACAGTTACAATCATTTATATTCTAGTTAGTTTCTTAACTTCTGCATGGCACATAACTTGGGTTATATTCTTAATGGGTGTAGTTGTTAAGGAAATAGTAAAACTTTGCTTAGAACTAGGAGGTAAATAAAATGGATAAAACAATAAAAATATTACAAATTTGTCTTTTAATAGTTTTATTAATAATACTTTTTGGAATATTAATGTGGGGTATGAATAAAGATAAATTTACCTTTAATAGTGAAACAAAACAAGTTAAAAACGAAACCATTTCTTTAGAAAACATAGACCAAATTAATTTCAGTACAAAAAGTAACGATGTAGAAGTATATGTAAGTAATACAAACGAATTTAGGGTAGTTCAGTATAGTAGTAAAAAAACAAAAGAAAAAGATTTGTTCACTTTTGAAAAAGATAATAATACTTTAACAATAGAAGGTAATTATAATGATATATGTATTGGTTTCTGTTTTAATGTAGGTGCAAGATATGAAATATACCTTCCAAGTACTTATACAAAAAATTTAAGTATAAATGAAATATCAGGAGATATTACTATTGATGAATTAGATACAAACTTAAACAATTTATCACTAAATACCACAAGTGGTGATATTGAAATAAATAACAATATAAAAGCAAACAATATAAAAATAGATACAAAATCAGGTGAAATACAAACAAATAATCTTTCCGCAAGTAATATAAATATTGAAAGTATTTCAGGAGATTTAAATTTACAATCACTAACAAGTAAAGATATTTATCTTCACACTATTTCAGGAGAAGTAGAAGTAAATAAAGCTATAGGTAAATTAGATATAAAAACCACAAGCGGTGATATTGAAATAGAACATTTCACTATCAAAAATAATTCAAAAATAACTTCAACTTCGGGTGATGTCAACGTAAATTTAAGTCATGATTCACATTGCAACGTTATATTGAACAGTGTTAGTGGTGACAAAAACCTTCCAAATAATTCATCATTAGTTGGTAAAGGAACATATAAATTAGAAATAAATACTACAAGTGGCGATATTGAAGTAAATGATTAAAAGATACTAAAAAGTATCTTTTTCTTATATATAACCAAATTCCGCTAATTACATATACTAACCTATAGAAGGGGGAAGAATATGAATAATTTACAAGTGGTAATAGATGCGGGACATGGAGGAACAGATCCAGGAGCAGTAAGCAGTTCAGGAGTAAGAGAAAAAGATTTAACCTTACAAATTGCCAAGGAAATGTATCAACAATTTCAAGATAGAGGTATTCCAGTAACAATAGTTAGAAATACCGACGAAACACTTTCACCAACAGAAAGAGTAAATAGAATATTAAATGCTTACGGAAATAAACCAAATGTAGTTGTAATTTCCAATCATATAAATGCGGCAGGTTCAGGAATTCAAGGAGCCGAAGGTGCCGAAGTAATATATGCACTTAGAAACAACAGTACACTTGCAGACAATATATTAACCGCTTTAGGAAATGCTGGGCAAAAAACAAGAAAAACATTCCAAAGAAGATTACCAAGTGATACTTCAAAAGATTATTATTTTATCCATAGAAACACAGGAACAACCCAACCAGTAATAGTTGAATATGGTTTTATTGATAACCCACAAGACCTAGCAAGAATTCAAAACAATTATAAATCATATGTAGACGCGGTAGTAAATGCAGTAATCGCAACTGCTGGCGGAACTACTATACCTACAGTTCCATCAGGAAATACATATGTTGTTAAATCAGGTGACAGTCTATGGAGCATTGCTAATAAATTTAATACAACTGTAAACGAATTAAAATCAGTTAATGCTTTAACAAGTAATAACTTGCAGGTAGGGCAAGTCCTTACAATTCCAGGAGCAACACCAAGTACTCCAACAACCGGAAACACCTATACCGTAAAATCAGGAGATAGCCTATGGAGTATTGCCAACAAATATAATACAACTGTAAATACTTTAAAATCTTTAAACGGCCTTACTAGTAATAGCCTTCAAATAGGTCAAACATTAAAATTACCAGGTAATGAACCACAAACACCAGTAGAATCAAACACCTATACAGTTAAATCAGGAGATAGTTTATGGAGTATTGCAAATAGATATAACACAACCGTTAGTGCATTAAGAACATTAAATGGTTTAACAAGTGACAGTTTAACAATCGGTCAAACATTATTAATTCCAACATCAACCACTTCAGCACCATCAACAAATACCTATACCGTAAAATCAGGAGATAGTTTATGGAGTATTGCTAATAGATATAACACAACTGTTAATGCATTAAGAACATTAAATGGTTTAACAAGTGACAGTTTAACAATCGGCCAAACATTATTAATTCCAACATCAACCACTTCAGCACCAACAAATACCTATACCGTAAAATCAGGAGATAGTCTATGGAGTATTGCTAATAGATATAACACAACAGTAAATACATTAAAATCACTAAATAATTTAACCAGTAATACACTTCAAATAGGTCAAACTTTAAGACTTCCATAAAGAAAACATCCAAATAAAATGGATGTTTTTAAATATTCTTTACTAAATCAAATCTAAAGCCTAACTTCTTCATTTCCTTAATAAAAGTATCTAAAGCTTCGTAATTACCTTTATTTTTAGGATGCATTAAATATATAGCTCCATTGTGATAACGTTTCATAAGTTCATTTAATGCATATTCCTTAGAAACATCACCACCAAAATCCATATAATCCGCACTGTAAAAATAACTCTTATAGCCCATGTCTTTCATGATTTGTAAATCACGGTAGCTCCATTCACCGCGGGGGTCACGATACACCTTATCAAGTTCCTTGCCAGTAATATCCCGGTAACTATCCTCAATCATTTGAACTTCCGCTAAATATTTATTAAAATTTTCTCTAGTAGCGAGTGTTGGCATACTATAATGATTATCAGTATGATTCCCAACCGAATGACCAGTATCAGCCATTTTTTTAATCAATTCCTTATTATCTAAAATATATTGGCCACATAAGAAGAAAGTTGCTTTAACATTATTACTATTTAAAACATCGACAATTTCTTTAACATAAGTGTCATTGCCACCTTCGTCAAAAGTTAAATATAAAACTTTTTCATTAGGCCCCATAAAATAAGCATTATATTTTTTAAGTTCATTAATATCCGCACCACCAGCAGGTCTAGTGTGGTCTTTTTTATTTCCACTCCACCAACCATGCATAGTATTGTCAATATTATCGTAACTATCTTTATAAATAGGCGTGCCAGAAACTTTAATATATCTTTTACTTACTGCTTTAATTCCATTATAAGAAACAGTATAAACTGTTTCGTAGTTACCAGCATTCACATAATCTACATTACTGGTAACTTTCACCTTATCACTAATATCTTTTTTGCCACAACTAGCTTTAAATCCTTCCTCTTTATAACTGTTTCCTAAACTTAGCGAAACAACTTCTTTCCCACTTAGTTCTAATTTAGGAATACATTTATTTGTCTTATTTTCTTTTTTACTATTGCATCCAAACAACACAAATCCTAAAACAAACACCAATACAGCTACAATCAAAATATAAATATACTTTCTTTTCATAAAACCACCTACAGTAAATAATACGCAATATTTGTCTAATTATGTAAAAACAAAACCCTAATCATTGTTAGAAAACTTTAAATAATATATAATAAATATAGGAGATGATACAATGAAACTAACAAAAGATATAAACCCTAATATATTTAGAGAATATGATTTAAGAGGTATTGCCGAAACAGATTTAACTGAAGACATCGCATATACTTTAGGAAAAAGTTATGGAACATATATGGCTAATCAAAATATAAATAAAGTAATTATTGGACACGACAATAGAACAACTTCACCAATGTTAAATAATGCCCTAATAAAAGGAATAATTGAAACTGGTGTAGATGTAGTAAGTTTAGGATTAGTAACTACTCCAATGTATTATTTTGCTAAAAAACATTATGATATTCCAGCAGGTATAATGATAACTGCTAGCCATAATCCAAAAGAATATAATGGATTTAAAATTTCATTTTCAAAAATCGGAAATGCTTACGGAAAATTAATCGAAGATTTTAAAGATTTTACTTATAAACAAAATTTCATCACAAAAGAGCCTGGTAAAACAATAAACAAAGATATAAAAGAAGCATACCTAGAAAACATTAAAAACAGTGTAGACTTAGGTGATAGAAAAATAAAAGTAGTAGTGGACTGCGGAAATGGAACAGGAAGCATAATAATCAAAGATATTTTAGATATGTTTGATATAGATTACGAATTACTTTACTGTGATAGTAATCCAGAATTTCCAAATCATACACCAGATCCAGCTGTAAGTGAATATATGATAGATTTAGGTAACAAAGTAAAAGAAGTAAATGCCGACTTTGGAATTGGAATTGATGGCGATGCTGACAGAGTAGGTGTTGTAGACGAAAACGGTAATTTCCTAACTGCCGATTTATTAATGTTAATTATTTATAGACATTTAGATAAAAACCTAAAAAATAGAAAAGGACTTTTCGACGTTAAATGTTCACGAACACTGATAGATGGTTTAAAACAAATAGATATAGAACCTGTTATGAATAGGACAGGAAATTCTTATCAAAATATAAAAATGCAAGAAGGAAATTTTGACTTTGGTGGAGAATATTCAGGACATTTCTTCTTTAGAGATAAATACCAAGGTTTTGATGATGGAATATATGCTGGTCTTAGAATAATTGAATTACTTTCAAAAACAGATAAAAAATTCAGTAATTTATTAGATAATACAAATAAATACTATTCAACCGAAGAAACAAAAGTAAAAGTAACAGAAGATAATAAATTTGATATTGTAAACGGTATCAAAGAATATGTAAAAAAACAAAACTATGATTATGAAGACATGGATGGTGTAAGAGTAGAGTTTGATGATAGTTGGGGACTTATTAGAGCTAGTAATACAGGACCAAATTTAACAATTAGATTCGAAGCTAAAACAAAAGAAAGATTAAAAGAAATAGAAGAAGAATTTACAAACGAAATAAATAATCAAATAAAGATGCATTCATAAAATGCATCTTTTATTTTCTTTTAACTAATTTTTTAGGAACAAAATCAAACTTCTTTTCTAATTCTTCACTAGTAGTAACAACAAATTCACCAGTATGAAGTTTTACTTTTTTTTCAAATAACATACTAATAAGTAATCCATGAGCCACAACAATAACCTTATCATAATCACAGTATCTTTCTAAAACTGATAAAATTCTTTTTCTAACACTTAACAAAGATTCAGTTTCCTTACTAAATTCGAAATTAGGATTAGCTAAATACATTTCCCATTCTTTTTTAGCAAGTTTTATATTTTTAATAAACTCCTCATTAGAATTATAATTATTATTAGTATCCACAATCCATTCATGAAGCAAAACCTCAACATTAACCATTAAATTATACTTGTTACCAATAATACTTGCTGTCTGCATAGCTCTAGTATAAGGTGATGAAATTAAAATGTCACTATCAGAAAAAAACTCATTTTCAGCAGTTTTCAAAACCTCATTAATTCCGTTTTCAGTTAAAGGTGAAAACGCAAGACCGTGACCTTTAAACCCTAAAGAAATAACTTCTTCATAAGTAGGCTCGCCATGTCTAACTAATATAAATTTCGTCATAATACCTCCTTAAATGGCAGGGGTAATATAAAATGTATCCCAGGCATACGGTTTTGGAGACCGACGTTCTCCCCATAAATTATCTTTATTATAAATTAAATAACTTAATTTTTCAATAAATATTTTAGTTGACATCGCATATTATTTAACATATAATTTAGATATATGCCGCATTAGTATAAAGGTATTACGAGGCCATGGTAAGGCTTTAATCGGCGTTCAATTCTCCGATGCGGCACCATATAGATAGAAAACTCGAACTTTTTTGTTTGAGAGTAATAAATTACTAACTAGAAATAGCTAGTTTTTTGTTGCTTAAAAGAAGAAATGAGTGAGTATATATGACAATAAAAACTAAGCTAATAACAAAGCACAAAGAGAAAATCACTTTTGAAATTCTATATAAGCATAATTTTAATAAGGCATAAATCTAATCCAAAACTACATTTTTATTTTCAAAACTATCTAATAAAAATAAAAGCCTATTGCTACTTTCATCGAAACTTCATTTCAACAAAAATTGCCACAGCTTTTATTTTTAATGGTCTATACCGCTAGGATTTCTCGGATCTAACAAAACATCAAATTTAATTTTTTTTAAAGTTTTTTGTTTTTGTTTTTGTTTTTCATAATATGGTGTTAGTGAATTTTTATCAATATAATAATGTTCATTTTCCGAAGTAGAAAAAGTCATTATATTTGATTTATTATGATTAATTTTATATACATCTATTAATGTATCAATACGGTCTAATGCAACATATAAATCATCTTTAAATTTTACAAACACCGTTGTCCCTAAAAATTCGTTGCCACACATTATATTGCCTAAAAATATTCTATTAGTATTCATAAACGATTAAAACCTCCTTTTTCACATAATATTCTATCATAAAATTTGTAAATTTAAACATTTTTTTGATATGTTTAATAATTTTATAATATAACGATTATAGGAATTAACTTTAACGGATAATTTCCATACATATCTAAGTATGGCCTCATTTTAAAACTAAAAGTTATAATAGCTTTTTTATGCAAACTTCTTGATATAAAACAAAATAAAATGTTATAATTAATAAAGATAGGAGCGTAAATATGAAACTAGTATTATTAAGACATGGTCAAAGTCTTTGGAATAAAGAAAACAAATTCACAGGTTGGACAGATATCGATTTAAGCAAAAAGGGAATAGAAGAAGCTAAAGAAGCAGGAAAACTATTAAAACAAAACGATTTTATATTCGATATAGCTTTCACCTCAGTTTTAAAAAGAGCAATCAACACTTTAAATTACGCACTAAAAGAAATGGATCAAGATATTCCTATAAAATATAGTTACAAATTAAATGAAAGACATTACGGAACTCTTCAAGGACTAAACAAAGACGAAACTAGAAAAAAATACGGTGAAGAGCAAGTTCACATTTGGAGAAGAAGCGCTGATGTAAGACCACCCGCACTCACAATAACTGATCCGAGATTTCCTGGAAATGATGAAAAATATAAAGACATTCCAAAAGATAAACTACCAACTACTGAAAATTTATTAGATACAATAGATAGAGTGGTAGAATATTACAATGAAGAAATAAAACCAGAATTATTAAAAAATAAAAATGTAATAATTTCTGCACACGGAAATAGTCTTCGTGCACTAATAAAATATTTAGAAAATATAAGTGATGAAGAAATAATGAATTTAGAAATACCAACAGGAAAACCATATGTATATGAATTAGATGATAATTTAAATATATTAAAAAAATACTATTTATAAAAATAAAAAGCCTCATTAATCGAAATGAGACTTTTTATATAATTTTATTTATTAATAATTTCAGCTTTACATAAAGATACAAATGCCGGATTACTATTATTGTTTCCAACTACAACTACCATTCCGAATTCACTTCTTAAAATATCACCTTGAGCAACCGTTTGGCCGCCAGCATTTATATCAACATTAGGTGTCCCTGCTGGTAAGTATGAACGAGCTGCAGCTTCACAATTAGCATCACACCCTGTTGGAGCAGGATCAGGAGCTGGTAAATACGTAATAGCATCATTGTATGTGCTACTTGTAACAGTTATTGAAGCAATTCTACATATTGATAAAGCTTCCTCAGGGACTCCTTGAGTATTAACTAATTGAAATAGTCCAGAATTAGGATTATTATCAGGTGCAGGCAATAATGATCCTGGACGTCCACTAGCGTTATTACCACTTTCCATTGCAACTATTAAATTATCATTCGGATATAATGTAATGATTTGTTGGATTATATTCCTCATTTGATCTACACAGAAGCAACTTGCAGAGTTAGCGTTACTGCCTGTAGGACCTGTAGGTCCCTGAATACCTTGAGGTCCGGTAGCTCCAGTTGGACCTGTAGGCCCTTGAATACCTTGTGGACCAGTTGCTCCGGTTGCACCTGTAGGACCTGTAGGTCCACCACCAGGCCCAGTAGGTCCAGTGGGACCGGTTGGTCCGATTGGCCCTTGACAACAAGTTGGTTTACAATGTTCATCACATTTTATTTTTCGTAAAGCTCTTTCATAATTTTCATTGTTACAATTCATCTAATACCTCCTAATACATTGTATGTGTAAAACCAAGTATAACTCATTATAAACAACCTTATTGAATAAAAAACACTCTTATTACCCATAACAATAATAAGGAGATGAAATTGATGAAGCAAAAATCCATTTGGACAAACGAAATAAATGAAAAAACATATCCAGAATTAAATGAAAATATAAAATGTAATATACTAATTATAGGTGGAGGAATTGCTGGAATAAACGCTGCCTTAAACCTAAAAGATAATGAAGGAGTAGTATTAATAGATAAAGATAAAATAGGTTATGGAGTTACTTCACATACAACTGGAAAACTAACATACCTTCAAGGAACTATGTATACAGATATTCAAAAAGCACATGATTTTAATGTAGCCAAAAAATATTTAGAATCACAAAAAGATGCAATTAAAATAGCCATTGAAAATATCAAAAAGTATAATATCGACTGCGATTTAGAAAAAAATGATTCATATCTTTTTACTACTGAAGAAGATAAAGGATTAAATAGTCAAAGAGATTTTCTTTCTAAAACAAATACATATTTTGAAGATAGTAAATTGCCGGCAGATATACCATGTAAAGATGCGATAAAAGTGAAAGATACATATGTCTTTCATCCTTTAAAATATATAATGGGTATAAAGGAAATTATTAAAGATAAAGTCAAAATATATGAAAATACGACTGCTATCGACATGGATTATAAAGATAATCATTATATTATAAAAACAAAAAGCGGATATACAATTACATCAAACAAAGTAATCATCACCACACATTATCCATTCTTTATTTTCCCAGGTCTAATTCCGATAAAAATAGGTTTAAATCAGTCATATGCATTATCAGCTAAACATAAAAATGAAAATTGGAATGCAATAAATATAGATAAAGAAATACACTCAATAAGATTTTATAAAGATAATATAATAGTTGGCGGTTTTTCTCATGATTTATCAGATAACATAGATTATAAAAAAGAAGAGGATAAACTTATAAATTTTTACAATACTTATTTTACAAACAAACCAGAAGAAGTTTGGTTAACTCATGATTTAAAATCACATGATTATCTTCCGATTATAAGTAGATTAAATGAAAATCATCCAAATTTATTAGTTGCCACTGCATTTAATAAATGGGGTATGACAAACGGTATTTTAGCTGGAAAAATATTAGCAGATTTAGTAAATAATGTAGAAAATAGATACGAAGCCTTGTTTAAAATAGATAGATCACCATCATTAGAAAAAACTAAAAATTTTATAACAAGTAATTTTAAAATAGGAAAAACTTTTATAGGAACAAAATTAGATAAAAATAAAGAATTTTATAATAAAACATATATAACAAATATAGATGGACATCCTTGCGGTGTTTATATAGACGAAAAAGGCGAAAAACATATAGTGAGGAATACGTGCCCCCATTTTAAATGTTCATTAATTTTTAATAATGCCGATAAAACTTGGGACTGTCCTTGTCATGGTTCAAGATTTGATATAGATGGTAACTTAATAGAAGGGCCCTCAGTATTTGACATAAAACTAAAAGAAGATAAATAACAATCAAACATAAATCATTTTATTATTGAATAATTTTGTGATTTATGATATATTCTAATTAATGGGAAACATTGTAACATATCAATGTCTACCATATTGGGTGAGACATTTAGCCTAAAGCTAGATGTCTTTTTTTACGACCTAAACCCCCTGAGGGAACAGAATCAATAAAACTATAATTATAAGCAATACTAGGATTAAAAAATCTTTTTTTGTCATAACCATAAAACCTCCAATCTAACTCATATGAATGATTAAAGGTAGACACCGATAGCGGTTACAAATGTTTCCAGGGAATTAATTTAAACTATCACACTATAATAGTCAAATGACAAATTTACCAAATTTGAGGCACTTTCCTATACAAAAATAAGAAATCTACCTTAGACAAAAATGACAAATTCGTAAACATAAACCTATCCAAAAAAGAAAGTTTGCATTTCACAAAAAATATGAATAATGCTAGTACACATTGAATATAAATTATTAGGTGATAATATGGCAAAAAAGACCAAAACAAAAGAAAAACCATCTCGTTTTTCTAGGTATTTAAGTAGGTTTTTAGTATTAGTAGTAATAACATTAGTAACACTCATTACATTAAAAAGTAATCCTGATTTAAGAAATAAAGTATATAAGACAGTATTCCAAAACAATATGAGTTTTGCCAAAATAAACGAAGTATATAAAAAATATTTTGGGTCATCACTTCCACTTGCAGATAATGTAACCGCTGATACAGAGTTAGTGTCAGCTGAAAAATTAGAATATACAGATATCAGTAAATATAAAGAGGGGGCTAAACTAACTGTAAAAGAAAATTATGTAGTTCCAGCCACGGATAGCGGTTTAATAATATTTGCTGGTAAAAAAGATGATTATGGAAATACAATAATAGTTCAAAGACCAGACAACGTAGAAGTGTGGTACGCAGGTTTAAAAGAAACAAATGTAGATTTATACGATTACATTAAAAAAGGTGAAATAATAGGGGAAGTAAAAGATAAGACACTATATATGGTCTTTACTAAAGAAGGTAAGGCGTTAGATTATCAAAAATATATTTAAAATTCATTTATTTTATTATATAACAGCCTTTATATGCATGATAACAGGTAATTTTAAAGGCTTTTTTTTATTCAGTATAATAATATTAGTTCATGAATTAGGCCACATTTTACCCGCTTTATATTATAAATGGAACATAGAAAAAGTAGTCCTTTTACCTTTTGGCGCACTAACACTTTTCAAAGAAAAAATAAATAGGCCATTAAAAGAAGAATTTATTATATTAATTTCAGGCCCATTAATCCAAATAATCTTTACATATATATTATTAAAAATAAATTATAACGAAGATATATTAAATTATAGTAAATTAATATTATTTTTTAATTTACTTCCAATATATCCATTAGATGGCTCAAAACTACTAAATATTTTTTTAAATAAACTAACAAGCTTTAAAAAAAGCCATTTACTTACAATTTACATATCATTTTTAACACTTTTATTTTTACTAATAAAAGTGAAAGTTAATTTAATTTTAATTTTAATTCTAATTTTTGTAATAATAAAAGTATTAGAAGAACTTAAAAACCACAATAATCTTTTCAACAAATTTTTACTAGAAAGATATACCTACAATATAAATTTTAAAAAAAGAAAAAATATAACAAATATTAAACAAATGAAACGAGATTACAAACATATAATTTATAATGAAGGCAAATACCAAACCGAAAAGGAAATATTAGGAAAAAGGTTTGACTTTAAAAAGAAAATATGATAAAATCATTAATTGTGTAGAGCCTCACTCTACAACCGCGCAGAAAAGGTTATAAAACGTTAGGTTACCTTAATGGCGAGTCTTAGATTCTTAAAAGGAGGTTAGAAATATGAAAGCAGTTATCGAAACTGGAGGAAAACAATATTATGTTGCAGAAGGTACTGAACTTTACATTGAAAAATTAGAAGCTAATGCTGGCGACAAAATCACTTTTGATAAAGTTTTAATGGTAGATGGTCAAAGTGGTACTCCATATGTAAAAGGAGCTAAAGTAGAAGCTAAAGTTATCAAAAATGGTAAAGCTAAAAAAATTACTATCTTCAAATTTAAAGCAAAGAAAAAATATCGTCGTACTCAAGGACATCGTCAACCATATACTAAGGTTGAAATCACAAAGATTACAAAATAATGATTAAAGTAAATATTAAAAATAATCATATTGAAATAAAAGGGCACGCAATGTACGATGATATGGGTAAAGATATCGTTTGTGCCGCAGTTAGTACGATAGTAATTACAACAATAAATGCTATTATTAGATTTGATAAAGAAGCCATTAAATATGAAGAAAAAGATGGCCATATTAGTATCGATGTATTAAAAGATACTAACATTACTAACACACTTATTTTGAATATGATAGAATTATTAAAAGAATTAGAAAAACAGTATAAAAAAAATATCAAAATAAATGAGGAGGTGCTATAATGCCAATGTTAAAGTTAAATATCCAATTATTCGCCCATAAAAAAGGACAAGGTTCAACTAAAAACGGTCGTGATTCTGAATCAAAAAGATTAGGTGCTAAAGCAGCTGATGGACAATTTGTAACAGGTGGATCAATTATTTACCGTCAAAGAGGAACTAGAATTTATCCAGGGAACAATGTTGGAATCGGAAAAGATGATACAATTTTCGCAAAAATAGATGGTATTGTTAAATTTGAACGTGTAGGAAGAGATAAAAAACAAGCTAGTGTTTATCCAAGAGAAGAAATGTAAGTTTCTTCTTTTTTATTGCAAAATAAAAGATCCTATTTAGGATCAAATGTATTTCCAATTTTTAAATCATTAAAATAATCAGCAGGAAATTCATAAGTATAATAAACATTCTTTTTTGGTAAAATAATTCTATTAGGTTTTAAATTATAATAAATACCAATTATTTTATTATCTTTATCAGTTAAAACAACATCAATATTCTCAAACATAAAAAACGTATGAATTCCATTACACCTTAATTTAACCCCATAATCAAAATTCTTTTGAAACATAAGGCCTTTAAACTTATCAAAACGTTTATTATAAGTTTTAATCTCCATATAATCACCAATCTAACCATTTCCATTATAACACAACCATAAAAACATTTTTCACCAAAATGTTACTAACATCTTGATTTTTATTAAAAAAATCCTTATAATGAACATAGAGTAGATGTATGTCATAGGAGTGATATAATGAAAAGACTAAATAATAGGGGACAAGCATTAGTAGAATATCTATTAATTATAGCTGTAGTAAGCGTCATTGTTGTAAGTATTGTTAAATTATTAGGTGGATATTTACAAGATTCCATGACAAAATCATCATGTAAATTAATCGATAAAGAATATGTTGAAGGAGCTAAACCCGGTCAAGGGTCTTGTCAGTAGAAGATAGAATATATCTTCTTTTTAAATAAGGAGGAACATATGACATTATTAAAAAGAAATTACTGGTGGTTCTGGTTATTATTAAATATATTAACAGGATCTATTTCAAATTTATTTTTAGGAAAATTATTAAACGTATATGAAAAAGGTGCTTGGTATACAAAGTGGTATTACTGGGTTTTAGGAATTTTCTTTGGTTTTTTACCAGCTTTAATAATGTTACTGATTTTGATAATCGAAGTAACTATAAAAATATGTGTTAAATTAGAAGTTCCAGGTAGTGATTTATATGCACTTCCATACCCTTGGATAATTTGTATTATTATTCCAATAGTAGGATGGGCCCTATTTGTTATCCTACTTGTTTACACTAATTTATGGTATGCTGTAAAGCTATTTCAAGGAAAAGGAGAAAAATATATATAATTTTCTTCTTTTTTGATATAATTATTATGGTGATTATATGAGAATTTTATTAATGAACCACTTTCCATTAACAGGCTCAGGAAGTGGAGTATATACAAAAAATATAGCAGATAGTTTAATAAAAAAAGGACATGAAGTATGTATAATTTTTCCAGAAAATACTGAAGTTCCATTAATACAAGATAAAATAAAAATGCATCCAGTTTATTTTAAAGGCGGAAACAACATTAAAGGAGAAATACCATTTAATTTTCCTTGTTTTACTACGCATCCAAGAAGTACTCAAACATATTATGATTTAACAGAAGAAGAACTTAAAACATATATAAATGCCTTTAAAGATGCACTTGAAGAAGAAATAGAAACATTTAATCCAGATGTTATTCACGCAGGTCATATTTGGATTTTGCCTAGTATAGCTGCAAACTATAATATTCCACTTATTATAACCGCACATGGAACAGACTTAATAGGATATGAGGAATCAAAAAAATTTAGACCATATGCCGAAAACGCTGCAAAACATGCTGAAAGCATTATAACAATATCAGAAGAAAATTCTGAATTAGTAAAAAAATATTTTCCTTTCGCCAAAGAAAAAACAAAATTAATCCCTAACGGATATAATTCAGATGTTTTTTATCCAGAGACTATAAATAAAGAACAATTTTTAAACCAATTTGGAATAACTAAAAATTACAAAAATATAGTTTCATTTGCTGGGAAATTCACTTATTTTAAAGGAATAGACATATTATTAAAAGCTGCAAAAACATATGAAGACGAAGATACATTAACTCTCTTAGCTGGTGACGGTGAATTATTTGATGAAATGAACAAACTAGCTAAAGAATTAAATTTAAAAAATGTAGTTTTTCTAAAAAATCAGCCCCATGATATTCTTAGAAAATTATATAGTATAGCAAACGTTTCACTAATCCCATCTAGAAATGAAGCATTTGGTTTAGTTGTAATAGAAGCTTTAGCTTGCGGTGCTCCAGTAATAGGAACAAATAGCGGAGGTATTCCAGATATAATAACCAAAGAAGTTGGGATGCTAATCGAAGAAGAAAATTACGAAGAACTTGCTAGTAAAATAAAAGATATTTTAAATCAAAAAGTAAAATTCGATAGAAATACATGCGCAAATTACGCAAAAGAAAAATATTCCCAAGATAACTTTACAAGTATATTAGTAGATATCTATGAAAACGGAATAAAAAATAACAAAATAAAAGAGTAATACTCTTTTTTTGTTTCAAGTAATTTGATATAATAATAAAAGGTGATGACAATGCAAAAAAACAGAAGTGAGCTTAGAAAATTATGTATGACAATACTTTATCAAATAGATGTTTATAACAAAAACAATATTGAATATAACACAGATGAAGTAATTGGTGAAGTTTCAGAGGTTGATAACGAATTTATAAAAGAAATAGTTTATGGTGTAATCACATATAAAAAAGAACTAGATGAACTTGCAAACAAGTACCTAGATGGGTGGACTATCGATAGATTAGGCAACACAGATGCTGCAATATTAAGAATTGGAATTTTTGAACTATTATATACAGATACCCCAGAAATAGTTGCCATCAACGAAGCGGTTGAACTAGCCAAAGACTATAGTGATGATAATGTTAGAAAAATGATAAATGCATGCTTAGATAAAGTTTACCATAATAAGTAGGTGTAACATGGATAATAAATATTTAACAGTAAGTGCTATAACAAGATATTTAAAAGCAAAATTTGACCTGGATGAAAACTTAAAAAACGTTTTTATAAAAGGTGAAATATCAAACTTTAAAGCACATACATCTGGACATTTATATTTTTCGTTAAAAGACGAAGGTAGTAAAATAAATGCCATTATGTTTAAAACAAACGCATCTAAATTAAATTTTACTCCTGCTGATGGAACAAAAGTATTAATAACTGGAAGAATAAGTGTATATGAAGGGGCAGGAAATTATCAAATTTATGTTGATGATATGATAGAAGATGGTGTTGGAAATTTATATATTGCATTTGAAAAACTAAAAAAAGAATTAGAAAAAGAAGGATTATTTAACAAAGAACACAAACTTCCAATACCAAAGTTCCCAAAAAGAATTGGTGTTATAACCGCAAGTACAGGTGCTGCTGTACGTGATATTATAACAACAATAAAAAGAAGATTTCCCATTTGTGAGATTATACTTTTCCCAACTCTAGTACAAGGAGAAAATGCTAAAGAAGACATCGTAAAAAACATAAAAAGAGCCGAAGATTATGACCTAGATGTTTTAATAATTGGAAGAGGAGGAGGATCTATTGAAGATCTTTGGGCCTTTAACGAAGAAATAGTCGCAAGAGCAATCTACAATTCAAAAATTCCAACAATAAGTGCTGTCGGACACGAAGTAGATTTTACTATAAGTGATTTCGTATCAGATTTAAGAGCTCCAACTCCAACGGCAGCTGCCGAACTAGCTGTTCCAAATCTTATAGATCTGCAAAATTATATAAATCAATTAAATATTAGATTAAGTGAATCTATAAATAAAAAAATAAATTATCAAAAACTATATTTAGACTCAATCAAAAACTCATTCGTTATTAAAAATCCTATGATAATGTATGAAAACAAAAAACAGAGGGTAGATTTAATTGGAACCCGAATAAAAGAACTAGTACTAAGAAAATACGAAACAAATAAAGATAAATTAAATAATTTAAAAACAAATTATATCTTTACAAAACCAGAAATACTATATCAAACTGATAAACAAAATTTAAAAAACATTATTGAAAAATTAGAACTATTAAATCCTTTAAACACATTACATAGGGGTTATAGTATTACATATAGTAATGGTAAAGTAGCAAAAGATATAAAAGACATAAAAGACGAAGTACATATAAAACTACACAATGGTTCATTTAAAGCCAAAGTAATAGAAAAAGAAGGTGAAAAATAATGGCAAAAAAATTTGAAGAAAAAGTAAAAGAACTAGAAGAAATAATAAATACATTAGAATCAGGAGAAATCGATTTAGATGATTCAATAAACAAATATACTGAAGCTATGAAATTAGTAAAAGAATGTGATGAAGAGTTAAAAACAATAGAAGAAAAAATTAGTAAAATAGCTTTAGAAGACGGAAGTTTAGAAGACTTCGAGGTTGACACTACTAAGTAGTGTTTTTTCTTGATAAAACAAAACAAATGGTGTAAAATAAATATATAATAGAGGTGAGATAAATGAAAAAAGGATTTACTTTAATAGAATTACTAGGAGTTATAGTTATATTAGGAATTTTAGCCGTAATCGCAATCCCTGTTGTCGATAATTCAATAAATAAAAACAAAGATGAATTATATAAAACGCAAATTAAACAAATTATCAAAGGTGCTGAAGATTATTATGCAACCCATCTTTCAGAATTACCCAAAAACGATGGCGAAATTAAAAAAATAACTATTAAAGATCTCCAAGATGAAGGATATTTAGAGTTAAACATTAAAAACCCTAAAACAAATGATATTTTCCCACCAAACACAACCGTAACAATTACTAAAATAAACAAAAATTATAAATATGAAGTAAAAGAGGCGATAGAAGATGAAAAATAAAGGATTTACCCTAATGGAATTACTAGGTGTAATTGTAATTTTAGCTATAATCGCCTTAATAACCATACCAGTAACATACAACATCATAAAAACATCAAGAGAAAAAGCATTTGTCGATACAGGTTATAGTATAATTAACGCTGCCAAACAAACTCAAACTAAAAACGCTGGCAAAAATATTACCTTAGATTTATTTATCAACTACACAACAAAAGAAAATATAGATAAAATAGAACTAAAAGGAACTTTACCTGATTCTGGCTCATTTCATATTGACGAAAACG
This sequence comes from uncultured Bacillota bacterium, assembly GCA_948466255.1. GTDB lineage: Bacteria > Bacillota_I > Bacilli_A > RF39 > UBA660 > Coprosoma. The sequence goes on from CAOJZV010000002.1 coordinate 51,843, forward strand.
GAAAAACCGAATTAAAACTATGGAGTAAAAAAACCAATATTTGTATAACCAAATCATTAGAAGACAAAAAAATTATCATAAATAAAGAACTTAAACAAGAAAACTGTATCTTAATTTCTAACGGAGAAAACAATGAGTAGACTCAGTAGAGGGCAAATAGTCGCATTGGTTACTATTGCGCTAATATTTGCTATAGCTGCATTAATATTTGATAAAATAACAACCTATAAAGAAGAGGAAACAAAATATTTAATTTATGATAAACAAAAACAAGATATATTATTAAACGGAAGCTATTTAGAATATGTAAATTTAGATGAAGAATATATCGAAAAAGGGCTCAACACAAAAAAAGAATATATCACTACATATTTTCTAAACGGTAATGAAGTAGCCCAAATAGATACTTCTAATTTAGATACATATCAAGTAAGATACTATCTATCCAATAACGAAATAATAACTAGAGTAGTAATAATTGTAGATACAAAATCCCCATCAATAAGCGTCCCTGATAAACAAACAATTACAAGTGCTGAAGTAGAAAATTTTGATTTGGAAAAAGATGTCATTGCAACCGATAATTCAGGTGAAGTAAAATTAAAAATTAATAATACGCTTTCTAAAACTCCAGGTAGTTATATTATAACCTATGAAGCAATAGATAATTCAAATAATAAAACAATAAAGAAAAGATTAATAAAAGTAGTATCAGAATAACGCTAATATAAACACTAACGTTTATAAAGAAGAACAATTCTTCTTTTTATTTCGTATTGACTAAACAAAAAAATAATGCTATTATAAAAAACAATTCAAGGAGGTATATATGAAAACACCAGAAGAATTTATAAAACAAGTTAATCAAACGCAGGCAAAATTACAAAATACATGCGCAATATTACTAATTTCAATTATACCTTTTATGGTTTTAGAAATATTAACCCATAAAGTAATATTTATTGAGTTTAGTTTAATTTTATTTTTATATACACTTTATAATATAAAACAAATATTAAATTTAGACAAAACAAAAGAGTTAATAAAAGAAACAAAAGAAAAATTACAAAAAACAAGCATAAAAAAAGTATATCCAAAAGGTCATCATATAATATCAAATCCAAATCATACTATTTTAGATTTAGGTGGATATACCTATATAGGCACAGATAACGGGGTAAAAATTTATCAAAACACAACAGAAATAGTTGTTTGTGGAACAATAAACCCAAATAGCGGCGAAATAATTTACGATAATTATGGAATACCTACATATCTTATAAATAATTAAAAGGAGTTTTAATGCTTCTTTTTTTATTCAATTTATTGTATAATAAATTTAGGTGAAAAAAGATGTTCGATAGATTAGAAATCATTATAGGAGACAAAACAAAAACATTAAAAGAAAAAACAATTCTGCTTCTAGGACTAGGTGGAGTAGGTGGTCATGTATTCGAAGCATTAGTTAGAAGCGGAATCGGAACTATCATAGTTATCGACAACGACATAATAGATATAACTAATTTAAATAGACAACTACTTGCTACTAAAAACAACATAGGTAATCATAAAGTAGACGAAGCAGAAAACAGAAAAAACGAAATAAATAAGGATTGTAATGTAATAAAAATAAAAAAATTTATAACTGAAGATAATTTAGACAGTATTTTTAATCAAAAAATAGACTTTGTAATAGATGCAATCGATACAATAAAAACAAAAAAAGCACTAATAAAAAAATGCTTAGAAGAAGACATAAAAATAATTTCAGTAATGGGAACAGGTAATAAAATGCACCCAGAACTTTTAGAAATAACCGAAATAACAAAAACAAGTTATGACCCACTTGCTAAAGAAATAAGAAAATATTTAAATAAAGAAAAAATAAAAGGCAAATTACCAGTTATATCATCAATAGAAAAGCCATTAAAAACAGAAAAAATAGGTTCAAACGCCTTTGTTCCCGCAACAGCCGGACTACTTGCCGCAAGTTACGTAATTAACGAACTAATAAAGGAGGATTAAAATGATAGATTATTTACAAAAACAAATAAATAATATGGAAGGATCTTTACTTGGAATAGGAATAACAAGTGATAAATTAAAAAAGGCTATAGAAAAAAACGATAAAATTACTCTTTGTAACCTTTTAGAAGAAAATACTAAAAAAACTAAAAAAAAGAAATTCAGCGTTTTAAACAAACCAAGGACAGTAAATATAAAAAAAATAAAAAAAGTATTTAGAAAAAAAAGAGTCGATAATATAATCTGTAACTCCAAAACAATAATACCATTTCAAAAAACATTTGTTAGAGATAGTGTTTATATAAACAAAAATAAATTATACATTTACGGAAAAAAAGAAGAATTAGAAACATTAAAAACTAAATATAATAGATATACAAAAGAAGTAGAGTTAAAAAAAGAAGGTAATGAATACATATTAATAGTCAATAATAAAAATACAAAAAACAACAAAATAAAAGATATAGGCTATTGGTGGAAAGATACTGGAAATTCATTTTTAGATTTTTTAACCTTAATTTTAACCAATTAAAACAATCATAAAGATTGTTTTTTTATACACTTTTTGTTATAATGATAATTAGTGTAAAGGTGATGTATATGTACTTAAAAGAAATAAAATCGCAAGGATTTAAATCATTTGCCGATAAAACTAATATTGAATTAACAGATGGAATTACTGGAATAGTTGGACCCAATGGTTCAGGAAAAAGTAATGTCGTTGATGCCGTAAGATGGGTATTAGGAGAACAATCAGTAAAATCATTACGTGGTGACGGAAATATGACCGACGTAATTTTTTCTGGTAGTAAAAGCAGAAATCCAATGAATGTCGCATCAGTTACTTTAGTATTTGATAATACCGATAAGTATTTACCTTTAGAATATGACGAGGTAGAAATAAAAAGAAGAGTCTACAAGGATGGGACAAACGAATATTTCTTAAACAACGAAAGAGTAAGACTAAAGGATATTACAAATCTACTTTTAGATAGTGGTATTGCCAAAGAAAGTTTTAATATAATCTCACAAGGTAAAATAGAATCAATTATTAGTAGTAAACCATCCGAAAGAAGAGTTATTTTCGAAGAAGCAGCAGGTGTATTAAAATACAAAAGAAGAAAAGAAGAAGCTATTAGAAAACTAGATAAAACTCATAATAATTTAAGTAGAGTTAATGATATTCTAAACGAATTAGAACCACAAATAGAACCCTTAAAAGAAGCAAAAGAAAAAGCCTTAGAATATCTAGAAGCTAAAGAAAACTTAGAAGAAGTAGAAATCGCTTTAATTACAGAAGATATAACAAAAATAAATAGCGAATACCAAACAAATAAAGAAAAAATTGAAACCTTAAATAATGAAATATTAAAACTAGGTGTTTCTAGTAATAAATCAGAAGTAAAAATAGAAGAATATAAAAACAAGATAAATAAAAACTATGAGCAAATAAAAGAAACACAAAATAATATATTAAAACATACTACTCAAGCCGAAAAATTAAACAGTCGTAAAGACATCATTACCGAAAGAAAAAAATATGAAGTTGAAGATACTAAGCTTCATAACCGAATAATAGAATTAAAAGAAAAAGAATTAGGTATTAAAAACAAAATAAATAGTTTAGATACAGATGTTATTAATATTAATAAAGAAACAACAAAACTAGAAGAAGAAGCTAAAAATCTAAACAATGATATAAATACTACTAAATCAGAAAAACAAACCTTAGAAAATCATTTAACTATAATTCTAAGGCAAAAGAATAATTTAGAAATCAAAGCTGAAAACCTAAAAGAAAGCATCGAAAATGGAGGAATGCTTCCTATAGCTGTAAAAAATGTTTTAAATAATCCAAAATTAAAAGGAATACACAACATATTAGGAAATCTTATCGAAACAGATTCAAAATACACTTTAGCAATTTCAACGGCTTTAGGTTTTAGTACCAATAATATCATCACCGATAACGAAAACACCGCCAAAGAAGCAATTAATTCAATAAAAAATATAGGAAGAGCAACATTCTTCCCACTTAATATTATTAAAGCAAAAAATATTGATGATAACACCTTAGATATAATGAATCACGAGCCTTACTTTGCATGTATAGCTAGTGATTTAGTAAATTATGATAATAAATATAAAAATATAATTTTAAATCAATTAGGTAATATTATCATCACCGAAAATATTAATGACGCTACTAAATTAAGTAAAAAAATAAACTATAGATATCGTATAGTTACATTAGATGGCGAAGTCATTCATGTTGGCGGTTCAATGACAGGTGGTAAACAAACTAAAAACCGTAATATCATAAGTGATAAATATGAATTAGAAAACATCTTAAAAGAAGCCGAAAAAATTGTAAACGAAATTAAAGAAGATGAAAATAAAATAAACGAAATCGATTATAAATTAAAATCACTAGAAGATAAAAAATATCTAATAGACAAAGATATATTATTAAATACAGAAAAAATCAAACAAAAACAAAAACAAACCAAAAATATAAAAGATAGTTTAGAAAAAGTAACTCTTGATATTGAAACAACAAATAATATCATGAAAGGGGCTCTTTCAAAAGAGGAAGAAGAAATAATAAATCAATATTATGAAACTGTAAGACAAAAAGAAGAGGCCGAAAAAGAATTAGAAATACTAACAAAAGAGAAAAAAGACCTAGAAGAAAGTTTAGAAGAATATGAACTATCAGTAAGAAAAGAAAATACTGAATATTCAAACAAAACCAATGAACTTAAAAATCTAGAAATCAGTGTTAATAGAATGGATGTAAAATTAGACAACCTACTTAACACATTAAGCGAAACATATAGTATGACATACGAAAAAGCTAAAGAAAACTATAAACTAGAAATTAATTATAATGAAGCCAAAACTAAAGTAAACGGTTTACGAAGAAAATTAAAAGAATTAGGAATAGTTAATCTAGCTGCTCCAGAAGAATATGATCGTATAAGTGAAAGATATGAATTCTTATTAGGTCAGGTAACTGATTTAAATAATGCCGAAAACACATTGTTAGAAATAATTGAAGAAATGGATAAAATAATGGTTAAAGAATTTAATAATTCATTTAAAATAATTAATCAAAACTTCGAAGAAACATTTAGACAATTATTTAAAGGCGGATCAGCCACATTAAAATTAACAGAACCAAATAACTTATTAGAAACTGGAATAGAAATAGTTGCCAGTCCACCAGGCAAAAAATTAAGTAGTATTTCACTATTATCAGGTGGCGAAAAAACATTAACAGCTATAAGTTTATTATTCGCAATAATAAAATCAAGGCCAGCACCTTTCTGTATTTTAGACGAAGTAGAAGCCGCATTAGATGAAGTAAATGTTGATACTTTTGGTAAATACGTTAAAGACCTTAAAAACATTTCACAATTCATAATAATAACCCATAAAAAGAAAACAATGGAATATGCCGACGTTTTATATGGTATAACAATGCAAGAATCAGGAGTATCAAAATTAGTAAGTGTTAAACTAGAAGAAATAGAGAATTAGCTCTCTATTTTTTTCTTGACTTTAGATATATTTCATGTTAGAATATAAGCATTTTCAAAGGAGAAAGGTATGGTAAAAAAAAACTATTTAGAAAAAAGTAAAGAGTTAGAATGTATAGAAACTAATTTAATAAGTGAAAAAACAGGAAAAAATACAATAAAATTATGTAGAGACGCATCATATATTTTTGCTGTAGCAACAACAAGCGCTGGAATACTTAGTGATAATATTTTTATCACAGTACCTCTAGTCACTTTAGGGCTAGGATATAGTATTAGTACTGGTTTTTTCGGAACTTTCTATTCGCAATCTAAAAAAAACGTCAAAACCTTAACAAAAAAATATAATGAACACGTAAAAGAAAATTAATTTTTATAATATATTACAACAAAAAAAGAAAGGAGAATTTTATGATAACAAATTCTGAAATAATAAATGATATTAAAAAATATGCCGAAAAATATGGGTACAAAAATACAGTAATGGAGTTTGAACAAAATATATTAGATTCAGCAATCCCTTATTTAAGTTATGCATTTGCTCGTAATATAAAAGGAGCAGATATTAAAGCGAATGGTCAAGTAATAATAGATAGTGAAGACATATTAACTAACTTTTTATATCCTCGTGATATAGAAGGAACAGATGTTAAAGCACATGAACAAGTAATTTTAGATAATGGATCCATCTCAGACTGGTATAGATTTGCTAAATACGTAAAAGGAGCAAACATTCAACTTTTTGAACAAAAAATATTAGATAGCGGTAATTTAGTATTTATGGTTGCATTCGCTCGTGATATAGAAGGAGCAAATGTAACTTATATTGTCAAAAAAATATCAGAATATATAGATAACCCCGATGTCGCTACTAAACTATTAGAGTGTATTAATAGCTATACAAAAGCTGAAATACCAGTAAATAGCGACTATCCATCTGCTATTCATGATTTAGTACATTATATAAAAGACTGCTATTTATTCAAAACAGGGAATGATTTATTGAAAAAATCAGAAGAACACAAAAATAACACAGTCATCAAAATAAAGAAAAAACAACCAAAAAGGAATCCATTACTTGGAAGATAGTAATATTAAATTCTTATTTTTAAAAGGAGAGTTCAAATGGATATAATTAGTGAAATAATAAATGACATTAAAATTTTCGCAAAAAAATACGGGTATGAAAAAGCAGTGGAAGAATTTGATTTGGAAATTTTCGATTTAAATGATCCATATGCCAGCTATTTATTTGCAAGAGATATAAAAGGTGCAAATATTCCAGCTCATGCTCAAATAGTGATAGAAAGTTTAAACCCATTATATAATCTAGTATTTGCTCGCGATATAAAAGGTGCAAACATTGAAAAACACGGAAAAGTAGTACGATATAGTAAAAAGCCAGACTATAACTACTGGTTTGCTCGTGATGTAAATGGTGCAGATATTGAAGCTCATGCTAAAGTAGTGCTTGATAGTAATGATCCCTTAATTAATTATCGCTTTGCCTGTGATGTAAATGGTGCAGATGTTGATGCCCACGCTAAAGTAGTGCTTAACAGTAATGGCCCTTTAATTAATTATCACTTTGCTCGCGATGTAAATGGTGCGGATGTATTCACTCATGGAGAAGTAATAAGAAAAAGCACAGACCCTAAATACCAATATTTAAAAGAAAGAATGAAGGTGTTAGAAGTCCTTTCACTATATAATTTACCAATGAATTATATGGAAAAACCTTTGGTCAAAATAACTAGTAAAATAAAGAAAAAAAACATCAGAAAACAAATATAATAATATTCAAAGAATAATTTAATCAAAATTATTCTTTTTATTTTATAAAAAACTTATATTTAACTTGAATTTTATAGATTTAAGTATTATAATAATAAACAATTTAAAAAAAGGAGCATTTTTTATGAAAAATAATATTGAAATCACAATTACAGATATCGAAAAAGAAATAATTAATAAAATAAAATATTTTTCTGAAAAATATGGACACGAAAGGACAGTAATAGAATTTGAACAAGATGTTCTTTCGTATAAAAACGCATATCTTAGTAACCTCTTCGCTTTAAACGTAGAAGGTGCAAACCTTCACGCTCACGAAAAAGTAGTATTAAAAAGTAATGATCCACTAAGAAATTATGAATTTGCTTATAAAGTAAAAGGCGCAGATATTAAAGCTCACGAAAAGATAATATTAGATAGCGAAGACCCATACTATTGTTTATTATTTGCAAGAGACATTAAAGGGGCTGATATAAAAGCTCTTGCAGACATAGTATTAAAAAGTAAAAATCCATCTTATAATTTATGGTTTGCACACGATGTAGAAGGTGCAGATGTTGAGGCGCATTTAGAAATTACAAGAAAAGAAGGCGGATCAATATTTGAAGAAGTAATTGACTCATTATTAACAGATGAACCAATAGATACCAATACATATAATTCAGATGTTGATAAAATTAAAAAATTATTTAAAGAATTAGAGCCGCATAAAGTACCTTGGTATCAATAAAAGAATAACAAAATTATTCTTTTTTCTTTTGTAAAAATATGTTATAATCGAAAAAGGTGATAAAATGTTACAAGCAAAAGATGTAACCTTACGATTTGGAAGTAGGGTATTATTTGAAGATGTAAATCTAGAATTTAAAGGAAATAATTGTTACGGAATAATTGGAGCTAACGGTGCAGGAAAAAGTACATTTTTAAAAATATTAACTGGCGCTATCGAAACCACAAAAGGTGAAATAATCAAAGATAAACACGAAAGAATATCAGTTTTAAAACAAAACCATAATGCTTATGATGAATATACAATATTAGAAACTGTAATTATGGGAAATGAAACTTTATATAATATCATGAAAGAAAAAGAAGCCTTGTATATGAAACCTGACTTTACTGATGAAGACGGCATTAAAGTAGGTAAATTAGAAGCCGAATTTGAAGCCCTAAATGGCTGGGAAGCCGAAAGTGAGGCCGCAATACTACTTTCAGGATTAGGTATCAAAAACGAAGTGTTTGATGATAAGATGAACACCTTAAAAGAAAAAGATAAAGTAAAAGTATTATTAGCTTCCGCATTATTTGGTAATCCAGACATCTTATTATTAGATGAACCTACAAATGGTTTAGATATAAAAAGTAAAATGTGGTTAGAAGAGTTCTTAATTAACTTTAAAGGAACTGTTATTTTAGTGTCTCATGATAGACATTTTCTAAACACAGTATGTACGCATATGGTAGATATCGATAGAGAAAGAATTAAATTAAGTATTGGTAACTACGATTTTTGGTATCAATCAAATGAACTAATGCAAAGACAAATAAATGATAGTAATAAAAAGAAAGAAGAAAAAATAAAAGAATTACAAAATTTCATCGCAAGATTTTCAGCCAACGCTTCAAAATCAAAACAAGCAACATCAAGAAAAAAACTATTAGAAAAAATAGAATTAGAAACCTTAAAACCATCGACAAGAAAATATCCCTACATTAACTTTGAATATGAAAGAAGATTAGGAAAAGAAATAATTCATCTTTCAAAAATAAACGTTACTATAGATGGTAAACAAGTATTAAATAATTTCAATTTAACCGTTAGACCCGGAGATAAAATCGCCCTAATAGGCGAAAATGAAATAGCTAAAACAACCCTTTTTAAAGTGTTAATAGGTGAAATAACACCTGATAGTGGTGAGATAAAAATAGGAAGCACAGTTATATTTTCATATTTTCCAAAAAATCACGACAAATATTTTAAAGGAAATGAAATATTAGTAGACTTTTTAAGAAAATATTCAGAAAATAAGGAAGATAGTTATTTAAGAGGTTTTTTAGGAAGAATGCTATTCTCCGGTGAAGAATCACTTAAACAAGTGAATGTATTATCAGGTGGTGAAAAAGTAAGATTGATGTTTTCAAAAATGATGATGACCAAAGGAAATGTTTTACTATTAGATGAACCAACAAATCATTTAGATATCGAATCTATCCAAAGTTTAAATAAAGCCATGGATAAATTTGATGGGCCAATCGTATTTTCAAGCTACGATACAGAATTAATAGAAAAAGTTTCGAATAGATTAATATATTTTGATAAAGATGGGTCATATTTAGATAAACAAATGGAATATGAAGATTTTATTCAAAAATATAATAAAATATAATTAATAACTTATACAAAGTATTTTATTAAAATACTTTGTTTTTTTGTCTATCAAATGTAAAAACCACCAATTATACCAATTTTGCCCATAAAACTACTTGCCAAAACCAGGGGGGGTATAATGTACATAGAATAATCAAAGGTGAAAAATATGAGAAGAAGAAAAAGAAGAAAACAAAGAAAAATAATAATAATATCAAGTCTAACATTATTATTTATAATGACAGTAGGATACGCAGCTTTTCAAACCAATATAAATATAACTGCAAAAGGAAATATCCTAGAAAAACCAATAGTAATAAACGAACTAAAGAAAAAAGTAGTGACATCTGGCGAAGGATTATATACAGATACTTATGAATCAGGAAGATATGTATATAAAGGTGGGAATCCCGATAACTATATAACCTTTAATAATAAATTATTTAGAATAATATCAATAGAAACAGATGGAACAATAAAGATAATGCAACATGGTTTTGATGAAACAATGGCATTTGATAATAAACAAAGAACAAGTGAAACAGGTTTTTGTGGACAAGGAAATGCGCCAACAGCTGGATGTAATGCATGGGCAGCAACATCATCACACACAACCGGATTAGGAAATTATACTGGAGTTGTTTATGCAGATTCTCCAATAAAAACATATTTAAATGGAGAATATTATAATACTAAAATAACATCCAACAAAAATGCTATTCAGACCCATAAATTTTATTATGGTGCTATAAGATGGAGAAACAATGATTTGTCATTCCAAATATCACAAGAAAAAACCGAGAGTGCAGAAAGCAATGTAGGTTTAATTCAGCCAAGTGATTTTCTAAGAGCCAATAGCAATATTGAACAATGTATAACTTTTGATAGTAGTTATAGCAATTTATTAACTTGTAGAGAAACTAATTATATGTTAATAATGCTTCCTTCGGGTTGTCAAAGTTATTGGACATTATCAGGTGATGGTAGTAGTACAGGATATGCGATGCACGTGTATGGTAGTGGCTGCTCCAAAGAAAATGGTGGAAGGCTGAATAACAATGAGAGTTATAGGGCATATGGGCTTATCCCTGTTCTCTATCTAAAATCTGATATCAAACTTTCCGGAAAAGGTACAAAAGAAAACCCATATAAAATTATCTATAATTAAAATAAAAAAAAGAATTGAAATCACAATTCTTTTTTTAATAAAACCAAACATACTTATTAAGTTTATAAGTAGTTCCATTTACTTTCAAATAAATATAATATTTACCACTTAAACCTTCCTCATTAATATAAGTAGTAACATCTATTTTTTTATCTTTAGAATCACCTTCAATATAAGGGCTCTCAGAAATATTAACATCATAAGTCTTTTTATCAAGAACATTATCTAAAACAATTTTAACATCGTCATTTTTCTTAAATTTACCACTTAACACAAGTCTATTAGCATCCTTGTGTAAAGATAAATTATATTTACTAAATACAGATTCATCATTTTTCCAAAATAGAATATTTTCATTTTTAATAGTTTTTGTAATACCGATATTTCCAAGTCTTTGACCTTTACCAACTATATAAACATCACCAGCATATATATTCATATATTTAGTACTAGATATGTTATAATCAGTATCAAACACAGAAGAAACATCATTATTAGACACTTTTTTAATTTCATTATCCATATTAACAATAAACATTCTATCACTATAATCTAAATTAGCATCTTTAGCCTTTGTTCCTAATAAAATATTTTCAGTACTTTTAATTGTTTTGCTAACTGTATCAATTTCATAAATAGTAATATAACTATTATCTCCCTCAGTATTTATAAAAGCAAGTTTACCATCATCAGTTAAAACTAAACTAGCAGGATTCATAGGATAAACAATTTCTTCATCAGATTTTAATAAATATTTTTTATATTTTTTATCTATTTTATTTGCAATAATCCAGTTAATTTCACCACTTGTGTAATCGATATTAACAAGCATATCTTTAGCTGTTCCACTAACAGTAATAGAATTAGTTTTAGCATCGTACACTAAAGAATTTAATTTAAACCAATTAGTATCTTTACCACTAGGTAGTAACTTATATAAATCAATAGTTTTAACAATCGTTCCAGTATTTCTATCAATTTCAATCACATAATCCTCAATAGTTCCACCTTCAAAATCATTAGAACCTACAAGAAGATTACCATTACTAAGTTCATAAACATCATGATGATAACCACCAGGAAGATTATATTCAAAATAAATTTTGCCAAGCATATCCATTTCAACAAGGCCCATAGAATAATAAGGTTCACTAATTAAATTATCATTTCCAAGTAAAATATGCCCATTACTTAATCTATTAAATTCCCATTTATAATTTTTAGTTAAATACCATCTAACACATCCATTTTTATCATAACCAATAGGTTTCCCATTCAAAGAAGTAGTAAAATAAAATTCAGAACCAGTATTTTCACTATTTACAGCACTAGCATTTTTAATATCTTCAGGCAAAGCACCTGTTTTAATTTTTAATTCTTTTACTTCATCACTAGAACTTACAATCACAGTATTTTCATATTCTGGATAAAGGCCATAAATAGGTAAAATATGTAATTTACTAGGCAAGAATGTATTAACAATATCTTCATCACCATCTTTACCTTTAACAGTTACAGTAGCAGTAGATAAATCACTAGTTTGAAAAATAACCATAGCAGTTAACGGTGAAACTCCATAAGGATCTAAAATAACATTTGGATTTTCAATCGAATAATTTGTATTCGCTAAAATTTCATTTTCCTTAATATTTTGTATATTCAAAATATCATCAGATGTATCTACTGGTTTTGAAGCCTCAATATAATTATAAATAAGTACCAAAGCTAAAACAGTTATCGCAATTAAAATTAAATATTTATACTTACTTTTCATAAATCCTCCTAAATTAATCTTATCTCATTTTCTGAATAAAATGGTTTTTTCTTATTAATTTTGTCAAAGAATAAAATTCCATTCAAATGATCAACTTCGTGTTGAAAAGCAACCGCAAGTTCCTCTCGTAATCTTAAAGAAAGCTTATTACCATCCATATCATAACCAGTCAAAGTAATTCTTGCATATCGTGGTACATGCCCATCCACCTCACGGTTAACACTTAAACATCCTTCACCAGTTTCCAAAGCCACCATTTCTTCTGAATGACTAATGATTTTTGGATTAACAACCACGTAATTTTCAAATTTTCCTTCTTCATATTCATAAACAATAACAATAATCCTTTTTAAAATGCCAAGTTGAGGAAAGGCAAGACCCATACCAGGTCTTAAATCATATTTTTCAGATAGTTCTTCAATTTGGCTATAGGTTAACTGTTTAATTATTTTATCAATAGTTTCTTTTTCTTTATTAGATAAAGGTAAAGTAACTTCCTTACTAATTTGACGAAGTCTTTTGTCCCTTTCATCTAAAATTTTAAGTTGCTTAAACATTATATCACTTCCATATACTATAATTTTATCATATTTTGTATAAATATTTAACAAAATCCCACAAATAAAAAGACGGGTTAACATTTTTTTACTTATGGTATTATATATTAACGTAGCTGTTAAGTCAAACTAATATATAAAATTTATAATGAATATCTATAACAAAAACAAACCATATTAAAATATAGGTGATAATATGCAAATAAGACTAGGTTATGTATCCATTTCTTTAACATTAAATATAACAGCCTCAAGAACAATCACATACACAAATTATCAAAAACTAACTAAAGAAGAAAAAGACGAAAAATTAAATAAAATAATAAACCAAAATTTTGAATCCTTAAAAGAAATATTAAAGTATAATTATAAAAACAACATCCATTTTTATAGATTGAGTCATAATATGATTCCTCTAGCCACCCATCAAGAAGTAAAATATGATTACATAAATAAATATAAAGACAAATGGCAAGAAATAGGGGATTTAATTACGAAATACAATATAAGAGTAGACATTCATCCAGACCAATTTTGTGTTTTAAATAGTAACAACAAAAAAGTACTAGAAAACACACACGAAATATTAAATTATAACTACAATATTTTTAAAGCAATGAATTTAGAAGGAAAAATAATTCTTCACATAGGTGGGGCCTACGATAATAAAAAAGCAGCAATAAAAAGATTCAAAAATAATTTTAAAAAACTAAAACCTGAAATTCAAAAAATGATAATTATAGAAAATGATGACAAAATATATACAGTAAAAGATACAATAGAAATATGCGAAGAACTAAATATACCAATGTGTTTAGATTATCACCATTATATTTGTAATAACAATGGAGAAGATATAAAAGAATATTTACCAAGAATATTAAACACATGGGAAGACGAAAAACTTCCACCTAAAATGCATTTTTCCTCATCCAAAAACAAAAAAGAAAAACGTAGTCATAGTGATTATATAAATGCCCTAGACTTTATAAATTTCTTAGATATATTAAAAAAATACCAAAAAGATATAGATATAATGCTAGAATGCAAAGCAAAAGATGATGCACTTTTCAAACTAATAAGACTATTAAAATACCACACAAACATAAAATTTATTAATGCTACAACCATAATTTTATAAATAAAACTAATATTCTAAAAATAGATATTAGTTTTTTCTTGATAAAACAAATTAAATAGTGTAAAATGTATATAGATAAAATAGGTGATAGTATGGGAATGTTTGATAAATTCAAAAACATCTTTAAAAAGGAAGAAAAGGAAGAAGTTGAAATTTATGACAAAGGTTTAGAAAAAACCCGAAATAATTTCTTAAATTCCTTAATAACTTTAAATAAAAGACACAACAAAATAGACGATGAATACTTTGAAGAATTAGAAGAAATATTAATTATGGCTGATATTGGTGTAAATACTGTAATGGATATAACCGAAAAACTAAAAGCCCGAGTAAAAAAAGAAAATATAGAATCAGCTGACGAATTAAAAGAAATAATTGTTGACGAAATGTTCATCATATATGTAAATAATGATATTATCGTTAACAAAATTAATTACAATCAAACAGGACCAACCGTAATTCTATTTGTCGGAGTCAATGGTGCAGGGAAAACAACTACAATCGGTAAAATCGCTTATAAATTAAAAAACGAAGGCAAAAAAGTATTAATGGTTGCCGGAGATACTTTTAGAGCTGGAGCTGTCGAACAATTAGTCGAATGGGGAAACAATGTTGATGTTGAAACAATATACAAAGAAAACGCTGATCCAGTAAGTGTTATGTATGATGGCGTTACTAAGGCAAAAGAAGAAAATTATGATGTTGTTTTAATTGATACAGCAGGAAGATTGCAAAACAAAGTAAACTTAATGAAAGAATTAGAAAAAATAAATAAAGTCATTGGTAAATTAATAGAAGGAGCCCCACATGAAACCTTATTAGTTGTTGATGCTACTACTGGTCAAAATGGCATAAGTCAAGCTAAAAACTTTAAAGAAATAACGGATATAACCGGTGTAGTTTTAACAAAATTAGATGGAACAGCCAAAGGAGGTATTGTCCTAGCTATTAAAGATAATACTGGTATTCCAGTAAAATTTGTTGGCCTAGGTGAAGGAAAAGAAGATTTAAGAACCTTCGATATAGAAAAATATATTTATGGATTATTCAAAGGAATGGAGGGGTAAAATGAAAGAAAAAAAACAAACGAAATTAGACGCCTTTTTAATAGTACAACTAGTATTAGTACTAATATTAATAATAGTATTAGTGTTATCAATGTTTTATAATTTTCTATTACCAATAGCCGAAATAATCGCTGGTCTCGCGCTTATTGTTATGGGTTATAATAATCACCGTATATATAATCGTAAAGCCCTAACGTGGATTTATATAATATTCGGAATAATACTTATCATAAGTACAGGATGGAATTTCTTTAATGGATAACCGCATTTACTTAATTGACTTATACGATTATTATAGTGATTTGCTTACAGATAAACAAAAAGAATATTTCGAATATTATTATTTTGACAATTTATCACTTGCTGAAATAAGTGAAAATATCAAAGTAAGTAGAAACGCTATCCATAATAGTTTAAAAGAAACAATAAACAAATTAGAGTTTTACGAAGAAAAACTAGAACTTTATAAAAAAAGAGAACAAATAAAAAAATTAATAACAACATTAGATGAAAACACACAAAACCAAATAAAAGAATTAATATAAAGGGAGGAAATAAAATGTTTGGAAAAATAATTTATATAAGTTCAACAGAAGCACACGTTGCTACACCAGAAAATGTAGAAAGATCAACTGATTTAATGAATATGCACGTTGTTTTTGAAGACAATGACAAAAAAATAATAGGAGAAGTAGAAGATGTTAGTAAAGACATCATCAAAATACGATTATTAGGTGAAATAGCCGATGGTCGTTTTGTAGGAGGAGTTATTAGAAAACCAACCTTCAGTTCAAATTTAAGATTAATAAGTAGAGAAGAAGTAGGGCTATTAGTAGGGGAAGATAATGATAGATCACTTACACTAGGTGTTAGTCCACTTTATAATGATTATCCAATAAGAGTCGATATAAACGATTTATTTAGTAGTCATATGGCTATATTTGGAAACAGTGGTTCAGGTAAATCATGTGGAGTTGCTAGAATATTACAAAACATATTCGCAAATCCAAAATTATTACCATACAAATCAAATTTCTTTATATTTGATGCTTATGGAGAATACCACAACGCATTAAAAAACATAAACCAAATAAATCCGAATTTAAACTTTAAATTTTATACAACTAATATAAATCAAACTGATGGACAAGTACTTAATATACCAATTTGGCTTTTAGATATTGATGATATGGCACTACTTTTAAGATCAGAATCACATTCACAATTAACAATTATTGAAAGAATGCTTAAATTAGCTAATATATTTGCTACCGACGATGAAATGAGTACAAAATATAAAAATCATTTAATCGCTAAAGCCATAATGAGTATTTTATACACAAATCAAACAGCTAGTAGTAAAAGAAATGATGTATTTGCTATTTTAGCAACTTGTTCAACAAATGAATTTAATACAGAATCAGAAGTTCATGGTATAGGATATACCCGTAAATTTAGAGAATTATTTACAATCGACACTCAAGGACAATTCCCAGAAAGTATCCTAATGGCTGAATATGTTACAAGCTTTATCGATGAATCATTAGATAAATATGAACCAACAGAATTAAAATATTATACTCTAGAAGATTTAGAAAAAGCATTAGAGTTTACTTTAATTAGTGAAGGATTATTAAATAATGAAGAAACATATAGCGATGCTATAACACTAAAAGTTAGATTACACGCACTTACAATATCAGAAAATTCAAGATATTTAAGGTATCCAAACTTCATTACAATGGAAAATTATATAGCTACATTAGTTTCTGCAAATGGTAAAAAAGCCCAAATCGTAAACTTCAACTTGGAAGATGTTGATGATTGGTTTGCCAAAGTAGTAGTAAAAATATATTCAAAAATGCTATTTAATTTTACAAAACGTTTAAAACAAAGAGCTTCAATTCCATTCCACATTTTTGTAGAAGAAGCTCATAGATACGTTCAAAATGATATCGATGTTCAATTAATTGGTTACAATATATTTGAAAGAATCGCTAAAGAAGGAAGAAAATACGGAATAATTTTAAACCTAATTTCACAAAGACCAGTAGAAATTTCAGAAACCGTTATTTCACAGTGTTCAAACTTCTTAATTTTCAAATTAAATCATCCTAGGGACGTTGAATATATTAAAAAAATGCTTCCAAACATTTCAGAAGAAATCGTTGAAAAACAAAAATCATTACAACCTGGTACTTGTATGGCATTCGGTAAAGCATTTAAAGTGCCAATGATTGTTAAAATGCAAATGCCAAATCCAGAACCATCAAGTAGTAGTTGTAATATAATAGAAACTTGGAAAGTATAATGAAATAAGGGAATAACCAAAAAAATCTATTTCAAAACTAAAAAAAGTCTATACAGAAATAAGTATAGACTCTTTTTTTAATATATTAGTTTTTTCTTTTAAAATACTTTCAATTTCTAAATAATTATCTTCACTAATTTTAAAAGAATAAATAATATTTTCACCAAATTTTTTATCAATCAAAACATCTTTAAGTAAATAATCAATTTTTTTAATATTATCGTAATCAAATTCAATCTCAATATAATATCCATCAATTAAATCACTAATATGAGCTAAATTAACAGCTTCACTAACACATTTACTATAAGCCCTAACTAAACCGCCAGCGCCTAATTTAATACCGCCAAAATACCTAATAACAACACACAAAACATTAGTTAAATCATTATTTTGTAAAACATTTAAAATAGGCATTCCAGCAGTTCCAGAAGGCTCACCATCGTCAGAACACTTACTATACCCACCTACAATATAAGCATAACAATAATGAGTCGCATCCTTATATTTGTTTTTATATTCTAAAATTTTATCATTAACTTCATTTTTATCATTAATATTACACAAAACTGTAATAAATCTAGATTTATTAATAACAATTTCATTTATAACTTCATCATTAATTGACTTCATAAATATCAACCTCTGGATTAATTATATAAAAGACAAAAATAAAAAGCAAGACTATTTATTCTTACTTTTAACATTGCCACCTTTTTCATTAGCTTCAAATTCTTCTTTAATACGTGATAAATTAGAACAAGATAGATATAAGGCTGTCTCCCCAAGTTGTATTTTTGAACACATTTCAAGTTCATAAAACATTTTCATCTTTTCTTCTAATTCAGCAAAGTCCATTCCAACAATTTCTGCTAAACTATTAATTCTAATACCGCCAGCTTCAACAATAATATCAAATAATTCTTTATTTTCTTCAAACAACTTTTTACGTATGACATCTTTTTGACGTTCTTGATATTCTAAAACTGCTGCACTTAAAACTTTCATCGCTCCCCATACAGCCCCCTTATGAAAAGCTAAACCAATTTCATCCTTTCCCGAGTATTTATCATCATAAGCATATTCTTTATAAATTTTACAATATAATTCCTCAAGATTCTTATTATCTCCAAGTGAAAAATCATTGATTATATTTAATATCATACGATAAAATTTAAGCATTTTTTCTTCAGAAATTTTACAAACATTAATTTCACTAAATAACTCTTCTAAAATTTCTTTCGAAATAACATCAACATATTTTAGATTGGTATTAGATTCTTCACAATCTTGAATTCTTTTCCAAGCATCAACAAACTCATCCCACATAACAAATCCTCCTTTATATATATCCATTATAACATATCTTCACCAAAACAAGAAAAAATAATCTAATATAATAGGTGATAATATGGGGCAAATACTAGGTTTTGTCTATGCAATATTCTTAATATTAAGTAATTTTGGAAAAACAACTAAACAAATACTTTTTCTGCAAACAATTTCTTTTTTATTCAAAACATTACATTATTATTTATTAGGAGGAATTTCAGGATTTTTAACAAGTTTAATCTCAATGATTAGAAACATAATATTTTATAAAATAAAAACAAACAAACTATGGACAATATTCTTTATAATAATATATATAATTATCGGAATAATAACTTTAAAATCGTTTTATACTTTACTTCCAGTACTAGCTACCATCACATATACTCTAATAATAAACTACAACAACCCAAAATATTTAAGATATGGCATGTTTATAACCAGTTTAACTTGGTTAATATACAATATCTATATAATTTCCTATAGTGGAATCATAATACAAATAATAATGCTTATTTCTAATGTAATTGCTATTATAAAGCTTGATAAAAAGCATTAATTAAATTATAATATTATTAATAGGAGGTGAGGTAAGTATGATTCAGGAAAAATTAAATTTAGTCCCACATTTACCAGGGTGCTACTTAATGAAAAACGAAATCGGCACAATTATTTATGTTGGTAAAGCTAAAGATCTTAAAAATAGGTTAAATTCATACTTTCACTCATCGCATACTGGGAAAACCGCTAAATTAGTAAGTGAAATAAAAGATTTTGAATATATAGTTGTTTCAAGTGAAACTGAATCACTAATTTTAGAATTAAATCTAATAAAAAAACACGACCCAAAATATAATATTTTACTTAGAGATGATAAAACATATCCATATATTGAACTTACAAATGAAAAAGTACCAAGATTATCCGTAGTTAGGAATATACATAAAAAGAAAAATAAAACAAGATTATTTGGACCATACCCAAATTCAAACGCCGCAAGAAAAACAGTAAATTTATTAAATAGAATATATCCCTTAAGAAAATGTACAGCCTATAACAAAAGACCATGTTTATATTTTCATATAAACCAGTGTCTAGGATATTGTACTAATAAAATAGATGAAAATAAAGTAAAAGAAATGGAAAAAAATATAATCAAGTTTTTAAAAGGCGACCATACATTAGTTACAAATAAAATTAAAGAAGAAATTGAAATATATAGTAAAGATATGCAGTACGAAAAAGCCTTAGAATTAAAAGAATTATTAGATTATATAAATATAACTTTAACTAAACAAAAAGTAGAAACAGGCGATGAATTAGATAGAGACATCTTTGGATATTATAGCGATAAAAACTACTTAAGTATCTTTATTTTCTTCATAAGATCGTCAAAAATACAAGGGCATCATCACACAATAATCCCATTAATCGATACCAAAGAAGAAGAATTAACTAGATATATCGCTAATTTTTATGAAAAAAGTCTGCTTCCAAAAGAAATTTTAGTACCTAAAATAGCCAACGAAAAATTATTAGAAAATTACCTAAACATTAAAATAAAAAAACCAGAAAAAGGAAACAAAAAGAAATTAATAGAAATGGCAAATGATAACGCCAAAAGGGAATTAGAAGAAAAAATAACCTTACTTCTTAAAAACGAAGAAAAAGTAACCAAAGCAAACGAAGACTTAAAAGAAACCTTAAATATGGATAAATTAGAACGTATAGAAATATTTGATAATGCCCATCTTTTTGGAACATATAATGTTTCTGGTATGGTTGTATTCATTGACGGTAAACCAGCCAAAAACGAATATCGTAAATATAAAATATCAACTGACAAAAATGACGATTACGGAACAATGCGAGAAGTAATTTACAGAAGATATTTTAGAGTTTTAAAAGATAACTTACCCAAGCCTGATTTAATAATTGTTGATGGCGGAATAGGGCAACTACATGCCGCTAAAGAAATACTAGACAGTTTCAACATGAACATAAAAATAGTTAGCTTAAAAAAAGATGACAAACATAATACAGAAGCGCTCCTAACCGAAAATAAAGAAATAAGCGTACCCAAAAGAAGTGAACTATTTCATTATTTAGAAAGAATGCAAGATGAAGTTCATAATTTTACTATAAATTATCACAAACAAATAAGAAGCAAAGGTGCTTATTCTAGTATTTTAGATACAATTCCTGGAATAGGTGAAAAAAGAAAAAAAGAATTACTTAAAAAATATAAATCACTAAATAATATTAAAAATCAAACATTAGAAGAATTACAAACAGTTTTACCAGAAAAAATAGCTAAAGAATTAATAGAAAATTTAAAAGAACTATAGAAAGGTTTGGTACTATGACAGACATTAATAAGAAACTTTTAGAACTGATTATAGAAGGAAAAACAACGGCCGAAATAATGGCAATACTTAAAATAAGTCACAAACAACTACTAATCCGTTTAAATTCACTAAAAAACAACGGATATAATTTAAGTTATAATGTTTCTGATGATGGAAAAATAAAATACAATATACTAAAATCAATCGTCGCATCACTTACAAATACATTAACAATAAGCTTAGAAAAAAATCCATCTACATTCACTGCTTTAATTGTTGCCGATTACCACACCGGTCATGAAAGACAAAATTATGATAGAATATCAAAATTATACGAATACTCCACCAAAGAAGATATAAATATAATAATTAATTGTGGTGATATTATTCATGGTTGTTGCAATAACGAAGAAGAAAAAATAGTTCAAAAACAAATAGAATATTTAATAAAAAATCACCCTTATGACAAAGATATTTTAAATTTAGTATGCTTTGGCAATCACGATTATAGCGCATTAGAAAAATATGGTATAGATATATCAAAAATTTTATGTTATGAAAGATCTGATTTTGTTTCCCTAGGCTTTGGAGCAAGTCTTATCAATATTAAAAATGGCCAGATAATAGTCTCACACCCTGTCAGCCATGCTAAACTTAAAGGAAATTATAACTGGCCAAGAGAAACATTAGAAAGAAAAATCATTTTAAAAGGTCACGGGCATCATGATTTTATTAAAACATCAGAAAAGAAATGCATCATTAAAGTTCCAACACTCAGTGATATTATTTATTCACAATATTCAACAGTTCCAGGAGCTTTAAAATTAACAATAGAATTAAATGAAGATCTACAATTTGAAATTGTAAATATCGAGCATTTAATATTCATGGATAACATAAAAACCACATCTTTTACAAAACACGAATTAACCGGTAAACAAAAACTACTAACCGAGGATAAAATTTTAACAAGAAAACAAAAACGAATAATATAAATGTAAATTACGACAGATATTTACATTTTTTTATTTTTTTGATACAATTTCATAAAGGTAGTAAAGGAGCAGTAAAATGAAGAAAAAAATAATTATAACAATAATAACTATATTAGTCCTAGCACTAATTACATTTGGCATTTATAAATTTATAATAAACTTTAAAAAAGATAAAGAACTTACACAAGAAAAAGCAAATGAAATTGTTAATGAATATAATAAATTCAACAATAGTGTCTTAGCTTTTGTTAAAGAAAGAGATAATATCTATACATTACGCGAAAACACATATTTAGAAGAGTTTTCAAAAAATACAGATGGTTGGAATAAATTAATGAATACTCATAAACAAAATCTTGAAAACATAGAAAAAAGCAGTAAACATTTAAAAGAAAACTGCACAATAACATTCGCTGATCCAAACGTAAACAGTAAATGTACAATTTTCAAATCAACATATGAGGCTGCCCACAATTACTATATTTCTGATATTAAAAGTTATAATAAAACTGTAGACGAATATAACGAATGGGCCGAAAATAATGGTAAAAATAAATTGAACAAAATAAAATTAACCATCTATAAAGATTATATTGATTACGATAAAGATGGGGAATATTTTGGAAAAGAGGAAATAAACAATGGCTAAAAAATATATATCCAAAACAAGAAAAATTTTAATCGCTATTTTAAGCCTAATAGTAATAGGATTAATTTCCTTTCTTTTTCTATTATATGGGCCATATAAGAATTTTAGAGAATGGTTAATAACAACAGCCATGACAACTATGAATCACCAGTATTTAGCCACTATTTTCTATGACGGAAAAACAATAGATGAAGTTTTAAAAGAAAATTATGTTAAAGAAAGTGGTGAAAATACTGACAGTACCCAAGTTATATTTAATAGTTATAAAAGTTCTACCATGTTTTTAAATAAATATGAAAAGGAAATTTTAACAAAAGATAAAGGGAATGATTTATACAAAAAAATAAATATAACAGGTGATGGCTTAAGAGGATATCTAGTTGCCATATACGATCCAAGCAAAGTAAAAATAGCTACATCAGCTTATATGGGGACAAAAGGGCAAATGCTTACAACAATGGCTAAAAACAATAATGCAGTAGTCGCTATGAACGCTAGTGGTTTTATAGATCCAAACTATAACAGTAATGGCGGTGTGCCTCTAGGTGCCGTTATTAAAGATGGAAAAATTATTAACAATAAAGCTCGTAGCGGTGGGAGTGGAGGAATTATCGGTTTTAACAAAGAAAATAAATTAATTTTAAGCAAAATGAGTGTTAACGATGCCATAAAAAATGGTATTAGAGATGCCATCGAATTCGAACCATTCCTAATTGTAAATGGAAAACCTTCATTTATAAAAGGAAATGGAGGATGGGGAACCGCACCTAGAAGCGCTATTGCTCAAAGAAAAGATGGAATAGTACTTTTCTTAGTTATGGATGGAAGAGACTACGCTCATGGAGTATCAGGAGCTGACATGGTTGATTTAACTGAAATATTATTAAATTATGGTGCTTATAATGCTGCCAATTTAGATGGCGGAACTTCAAGTGGATTAGTAATAAATAATGAACTAGTAAATAAACCAGTAAATGGTAATGGTCAAAATCAAACAAGAGCCATTCCAGACGCATGGATCGTTACAAAATAACTAATAAACAAGCTATATTAGACATATATTTACAATAGAAAAGCATTTTATATGTTTTTTTAATTTACTATATTTTTAGTTTTTATTATAATTAATAATAGGAAGGAAGGTATTTATGGCAAAAAGAAGGAGAAGAAAAAGTAAAAAGAAAATTTTATTTATATTACTAGTATTTATAATATTAATTGGAGGGGGAGCTTATTTCTTATTAAACAACAAAGAAGTAAAAGAACAAGTAGAAAAGAAAATAGTTAAAAAACTAAAAATAGTAGATGAAAATTCAAAAACAAGACCTTATGCAGTCATGATTAATAACCATCATAAAGCATGGCCACATGCAGGGCTTCAAGATGCATATATCACATACGAAATAATCGCCGAAGGCGGAATAACTAGACTAATGGCACTTTTCAAAGATCAAGACACAGCTAAAATTGGCTCAGTTCGTAGCGCAAGACCTTATTATTTAGATTATGCCTTAGAAAACGATGCAATTTATGTTCACTTTGGTTGGAGTGAAGACGCTAAATCTGATATTTCTTCATTAGGCGTTGACAATATAAATGGTTTAACCGCATCAAATGTATTTTGGCGTGATAAATCATTAAATAAAGCAACTGAGCATACCGCATTTACAAATATGGAAAAAATTAAAGAATATGCAAAAGAACAAGGCTATACACGTGACACAAATAAAGATTTGTTACTAAACTATAGTGTTGACGAAATTAATTTAAACAAAAAAGAAGATGCAAAAAAAGCCGATAATATTTATATAAAATATTCATATTATACAGATACATCATATGAATATGATCCAGAAACAAAAACATATAAAAGAAGCATGTCAAACACACCACATAAAGATGCAATCACTGGTGAGCAATATACTGCGAAAAATATTATAATCACACCAATCGAAAACTATTCATATGATTCATATGGAAGACAAAAACTTAAAAACATTAGTGAAGGTGAAGGCTGGTATATTACTAACGGCTATGCCGTACCAATAACATGGGAAAAAGATAGTAGAAGCAGCCAAACAAAATATAAATATAAAAATGGAAAAGAAATAAAAGTTAACGATGGAAATACTTATATTCAAATTCAGCCATTAGGAGAAACCCTTACAATAGAAGGGGTAGAAGACGAAACAGAAGCCGAATAATTTGAATTTGTAATTTCTAAAAAAATATGATATAATGGCAAAGTACTTGAGGTGAAATAGTAATGAGTGTTCAAAAACAAGACTTAGAATTTATGGGAATTGTTAAAAACATATTAGATAATAAAGAATTTAAAAAAATAGAAACAATCGAACATCATGGAGTTAGTAGATTTGATCATTCCATGAGGGTTGCATATTATTCATATAAAGTAGCAAAATTTATGCATTTAGACTATGTAAAGACCGCTAGAGGCGGTCTATTACATGACTTCTTTTTAAGTCCAGAAGATAGAACAAACAAAGATAGATTTATTTCTACTTTTGTTCATCCAAAAGAAGCTTTAGAAACAGCTAAATTACATTTTGATTTAACTAAAAAAGAAGAAGATATGATTCGTAGCCATATGTTCCCAATCAATCCTTCAGTTCCAAAATATGCTGAAAGTTGGATTGTAAGCACGGTAGATAAAATAGTTGCTGCTGAAGAATTATCGCTAAAATTTAAATTTAAAATTAAATATGTATATAGTTTATTAATGTTATTCATGTTTAACTTTATTAGATAGGAGATTTAGATATGGAAAGAACTTATATAATGACAAAACCAGATGCCTATAATAGAGGTTTAATTGGTGAAGTAATTACAAGAATCGAAAATAAAGGTTATAAAATAACTAATATGAAAATGATGAATTTAGATGAAGCAATCTTAACAGAACATTATGCACATCTAGCAGACAAACCATTTTTTAAAGATATCGTAGAGTATATGACATCAGGGCCAGTAGTTGGTATGATTGTTGAAGGTGAAAATGTTGTCGCTGGTATGCGTAATATTATGGGACCTACAGATGGCTTAGAAGCACCTGCTGGAACTATTAGAGGAGATTATGCAAACAACAAATCTGAAAACATTGTTCACGGTTCAGATTCAGTAGAAAATGCAGAAATAGAAATCAAAAGATTTTTCGGTTAAGAAAAGTCTTTTTTTACAAAAAAATCAGGAAATTCCTGATTTCTTAAATTAAAATCTCAACCGCACCATTAAGGTGCGGCTTTTTGATATAAT
>CAOJZV010000003.1 GCA_948466255.1 uncultured Bacillota bacterium
AAGGCGTGGGACTGCAACTCCCTGATCGTTGGTTCAAATCCGACTAGGCCCTCCATTTTAAAATTAAAAGAAACTAGCTGGTTTCTTTTTTATATGTAAAAATGCTATAATCATTATAAGGAGGTTTTAAAATGAAAACATATAAAGGAGAAGATTTATATATAGTTAGACCAATAAAACTTATAGAACAAGAACAAAAATTAAGATTTGAATTTCCATATAATATATATTATAATTTAGGAAAACTATCAGATAAGCAATTAGCAGCTGGTATTAATTGTGAAAAATCCACTTACTCTTTTCATGCTAAAGATATTTCTATTGCAACTTCAAACCCATTTAACAACTATTATTACGATATTATAAATAACAAAAAATATCCATCATATAAATTTTATTTATGGACTGAAGACAATTACCAATGTACCATTGATAAATTCTCAAAAGTTGATGATTTAATCGTTAAAGAAAATGTTTTAGACGTAGATTCCCTTAGTATATTTGTTGCAAGAAAAAAAATTAATTCATTGAGTATTTGGTGTACAGTTAGTAGTATCTTTGATACCTTCCACGAAGAAACGGAACGTATAGAAAACAAAATCTTTTCTTTAAATGGCCTTCGTGAATTTAGAGACATGCTGGTAGCAGAAGAAAATGATAAAATACTAACTGTATATCATGAATGGACTAAAACATTTAAAGAACCACCATTTTGTGAAAATGATTATTCTTACAATATAAAAGGTAAAAAAATTAAACCTATTGATGATATGTGTGTTAAAGAAAAAATTTTAAAAAAATAATAGTCAAAAGAACATCAACAATGATGTTCTTTTTATTCAATATTTATAAATTCATATTTTCTAGTTCCATATCCTAAATCTGCAGCTGCCTCTATTGTATGAATACCATTTTGTCTTTCAATTCTTTCTATTAAATGATCTTTCCCAGGATCCTCTGAATTATAAACTAAATCTATACATGCTTGATCTATGGCTATTGGATCTAAGGATGCTAAAATGCCAATATCTTGCATACAAGGATCTTCAGCAACTGCACAGCAATCACAATCTACAGACATATTGCACATTATATTTATATATGCTATATTTCCATTAAAATAATTTACTACTGATTCAGCGCTATCAGCCATAGCTTCTAAGAATTTATCTTGTTCTGGCAGGTTTTCCCATAAAGTATTTTGGTCTTTATTAGTTCCTGCAGAATGAATCCAAACTTTTCCTTCAGTTGAAGCACAGCCAATGGATAATTGTTTTAAAGCTCCTCCATATCCACCCATTGGGTGACCTTTAAAATGTGAAAGCACTAACATTGAATCATAGTTTTTTAGATTTTTCCCAACAAAATTTTCTTTAAGTACCTTCCCATTTGGAATATCAAGCATCATATTTGGTCC
Source organism: uncultured Bacillota bacterium (assembly GCA_948466255.1). GTDB lineage: Bacteria > Bacillota_I > Bacilli_A > RF39 > UBA660 > Coprosoma. Next base: position 1,418 of record CAOJZV010000003.1, read on the forward strand.
AACAGAATCCATAATATCAACATCAAAATATTTAGTCCACCCATGTTTTTCTATTAGTTTTTTATGTTTGTCTGTATTGTTTCTCGCACCTTCATAGGCGGTATTGCATTCTACAACTGTTCCATTTACATGTTCAATCATTGGTCTCATAAATTCTGGATGAAGATAGTTTTGATTACCTTCTTCACCTGAATGAACTTTTACGGCTACTTTTCCAGGTAATTCTTTACCTAATGCTTCATAAATTTTTACAACACTTTCTGGTGTTATTACTTTAGTAAAATAAACTTTGGCCTTTTCCATTTTACCATCCTTTCTTTATTTATACATTTATATAATAACACCTAAAGTTCACTTGAAGTCAAGTATTTTAGTAAATTAATCAAATAATTTTCTATTCTTCTTTTATTTTAATAACCTGATTGGTTAAGACAGTGGCACCGGTTACTAAAATTCCTTGAATGATATTATCTATAATAGTATTACCACCTATTAATAATGATAAAACAATTCCTATTACTAATAAGATTAATGGAATAAATTTATTTTTAATAAGCTGAGTTTTAGAAAATATATAACCTATTATATATAAAACTGGTATTAAAATTAATCTACCTTCCATAATGTAATCCATAATTTCCATATAATCCCTCCTTTATTCATTATATTTGGTTTTAATATTTTATTGTATAAAAAAAGCCCTTTGGGGCTTATTTATCTCTTAATTTAGCATCTATTTTTTCTTCGACATTTTTAATTATATTATTAAATACCTCTGTTACTTCCTCTTCGGTAAGTGTTCTATTTGGATCAGAGAATGTTAATGAATAAGCGATTGATTTTTCGTCATTTTTAACATTTTCTCCAGTATAAACATCAAATACATGAATATTGGTAAGTAATCTTCCACCTGCTCTTTTAATAATATTTTCTATTTCATCTGAAGTAGTTTCCTTTTTCACTATAAATGCCATATCTTTAATAATTTCTGGATATTTAGATGCTTCTTTAAATTTTATTGGTTTTACTTTTGTCATTAAAGCATTAAGTGAAAGTTCAGCTACATAGATATCATCTTTATTTAATGATGGATGAACTTTACCGATTACCCCTATTTGTTTTCTATCAAGCATAATAGAAGCACAAATACCTGGGTGAAGTTCTGGTAATGGATTTTTTTCAAAAGTATATCTATTTTTGAAACCTAGATAGTCAAGTAAATCCTCTACTATACCTTTAATTAGATAGAAGTCTACTTTTACTTTAGTCCCACTCCATTCATTTAATATATAATTACCTTTCATTAAAATAGCAATTTTACTTTCTTCGTTATATTCTTTATCATAAGTTTTACTTATTTCATAAAGTAATATGTCTTTGGCTTTTCTCTTTTTATTATAATCATAAACATTTAGTAATGATGGGATTAATGTTGTTCTAATAACTGATTTATCAATGCTCATTGGGTTTGGTAAAACAGCATTTTCTTTATCTTCGTATTTAAATAATTTGGCCATTTCTGGCGAAGTTAAAGTGTATGTTTTTGATTCGTTTAAACCTAGACTTCTTAGTCTTTTTGAGATTAGTTTTCTATATTTAACATCACCTTTATATTCACCTTTTTTAACTGGCGCAATTGGAAGAGTTGAAACTAGGTTATGATAACCATAAAGTCTTCCTACTTCTTCAGCAATATCGTTTACATTTTCATCGATATCTAGTCTTCTTGATGGAATTGTTACTGTAAATAATCCATCATTATATTCAAATGGAAAATCTAATCTATTAAGTTCGGTTTTAACATCTTCTTCTGAGATTGTTATTCCAAGTAATGAATTGATTTCTTCAGCTTTGAAAGTAGCTTTCTTTGGAGTTTTATCTATTACATCATGTCTTACTATACCTGTTAAGACTTTAGCACCTGCATATTTTTCAAGCAAATGGCATGCTCTTTCAATAGCTTTTTCTGTGTATTCGTAGCTTAAACCTTTACCGTATCTAATTGATGCTTCACTTCTTAAGTCTAAGTGAGCAGCAGTATTTCTAATGCTTACACTATCAAAGATAGCGCTTTCAATAAGGATAGTTTTTGTATTTTCAGTTACTTCGGTATTTTCACCACCCATAACTCCTGCGATACATACTGGTTTTTTACCATCTGTAATAACAATATCTGTTTCTTTTAGTGTTCTTTCTATGCCATCAAGAGTTATGATTTTTTCATTTTCTTTAGCATCTCTAACAACAATTTTATCCCCTAAAGTATCTTTATCAAAGAAATGTAGAGGCTGACCATATTCTAACATTACATAGTTTGAAATATCAACAACGTTGTTTATTGAACGCATTCCATAGGCATTTAATCTTCTTTTGATAAAATCTGGAGACTCCCCTATTTTTACATCTGTAACCATTTTAGCTAAATAGAAAGGACATTTATCTGTATCTACTTTTAAACTGAAATGATTATTTATATTATCGTCTATTTCGTTATATGGTGCGTTTGGTAAAGTTACTTTTTTATTTAAAATTGAAGCAATTTCATAAGCAAATCCGATGTGATAGTAACAATCATTATTACGATGTTTATGAATATCTAATTCATATAATGTATCATCTAGTTTTAGATATTTTAAGGCATCCATACCAATTGGAGCATCTTCAGGTAATTCTTCAATACCTTTAGCATAGGTTTCGTCTGTTTGTTCTTCTAAACCTAATTCATATAAGGCACAAATCATACCATTTGATTCTATACCTCTGATTTTGCTTTTTTTAATTTCAAAGTCACCTGGAAGAATTGCGCCTGGAAGAGCAACTATTACTTTTAAACCTTTTCTTACGTTATGAGCTCCGCATACTATTTGTGTTGTTTCTGTTCCTATATTTACTTTACATATGTGAAGGTGGTCAGAATCTGGATGCATTTCACACTCTACTACTTCACCTACTACTAAGTTGTTTATTTTGTTAGTAATAACTTTTTCGATGTTGATTCCAGCTTTTGTTATTTTAACAGCTAGTTCTTCTAAATTTTCATCAGAAATATCTATATAATCTTTTACCCATTCTAAACTAATCATTATTCGGCCTCCTTCCTATCAAAGTTTTTAATTTCTCTTAAATCGGTCATATAAAATGCGCGTAAATCATCTATTCCATATTTAATCATGGCAAGTCTTTCGGCACCAAAACCAAAAGCAAATCCTTGCCATTCTTTTGGGTCATATCCACAGTTTTTAAGTACGTTTGGATGTACCATACCGGCACCTGAAACAGTTATCCAACCTGTGTTTTTACAAATAGGACAACCTTTACCCTTACAGCTATGACAACTAATATCTGTTTCTACTGATGGTTCCGTAAATGGGTAATATGATGGTCTAAATCTTGTCTTACAATCTTCGCCAAATAAGTGTTTAGCAATTACATCGAATGTCCCTTTTAAATCTGATAGGCTTACATTTTTATCGATTAATAATCCTTCTATTTGCATGAATTGATGTGAATGAGTTGCATCATCGTCATCTCTTCTATATGTCTTACCTGGACAAATCATTCTAATTGGTTTTTCACCTTTACCTTCTAACATGGTTCTGATTTGAACTGGAGATGTTTGACTTCTTAAAAGTAATTCTTCTCCTTCAATGTAGAAGGTGTCCTGAGCATCTCTAGCTGGATGTCCCTTTGGTAAGTTTAACATTTCAAAGTTATATTCATCTTTTTCGATTTCTGGTCCGTCTACTACATCGTAGCCCATTGACATTAATAGTTCTTCTACTTCTTCTACTATTTTTTCTACTATGTTTGGAGCTCCCATTGGAATTTTGGTTGCAGGTAAACTAATATCAATACTTTCTTCTGCTAGTTTTTTATTTAAGATTTCTGTCTCTAATTCTTGTTTTTTAGTATCTAATAAATTTGTAGCTTCTGTTTTTAATTTATTTAGATTGGCTCCAAAAGTTTTCTTTTCTTCGCTAGGTAAATCTTTTATTTTTGAAGATAGTTCAGTTATACTACCCTTTTTACCTAGATATTTTGTTTTAATTTCATTAAGTTCATGTTCAGTAGCTACTTTTTCTAAGTCATTTTTTATTTCTTCTAATATGTTTTCCATTTTATCCCTCCTTAAAATAAAAAAACACATCCTATATATAAGGACGTGCGGTTGACGTGGTACCACCTTAATTTGTAAGTATTACTTACCTTAAAAGCTATAACGCGCTTACCGATATATCTTTGCATATACAGCTACCAAAGTGAATTCGTAAAAGATTATTTGTTAGTTCCCACCTATCCTAACTCTCTTTGAAATAATTTCTTTTAGTACTACTCTTTGGTCATGGCTTTTAAATGACTAAAACAATTATAACATATTTATTATATTTTTCAAGATATTTTTTGTGCTTTGAAATTTTATAATAAAAGTGTCGCTGTTCGCTCGATTTTTGTTGTTAACTTTTTGTATAATTTATATAGGATATATTCGATTAGCGTTAGGTGCACTCCTTTTCATGAAAATGCAAAGGAGGTGGTGTCAATGACTAAGAGAGAAAAATTTCTTTCTTTTGTTATCTTACTCCTCTTTATTTTAGTGTTTGTATTGATGTACAAATTTCTATTTTAAAGAAAAAGCACACTAACGCTCAGCTAGAGTATTAGTGTGCACCCTAATTAGGAATGTACCTAACCGTGCAAAAAGTCAGATATATCCTTTTTTTATTTTATGAGGAATTCCTCATCTATATACATTATAACATAAATGTTTTATTTTTCAAGATTTTTTATCAGGCAATGATTTCAATAATAAATCAAAATCACTTTGTAGTTCTTTCATTTCTCTTTCACGATAAATAATAAATTCTTTTTCTGCTTTTTCTATTGCTTCTTCATGTGATATTTTTCCATTGCCTTCTAATAGTTTTCTTCTATTTAATAATATTTGGTTATCAAGTTCTCTAACCCAATCTTCCATTTTCATACTTCTTTGTTCTCACGCCTGTAATTCGGCAAAATCTAAAAATTGCGATACTAATAAATTTAGTCTTTGAAGTTCTATTTCAGATAAATAATTTTTAGCAATTTTTACATCTTCTATCGTTACATAATCACCTTTGAAATTAGTCATGCCTACATATGGCTTTTCATTATCGACTCTTTCATGTATTAATTCTGCAGCTGTATGCTCGTGAACGGCATAGTGATGCTTATTTTCGCATTCTTTATTACAAATGTTTATTACTTAGTTTATAATTTATTATTCTTAAACAATTTACTATATTTTAATTAGTTATTTTTTTAATTTATTTTGGATTCTTTATTACCACAATTGTGTTTTTCGAAAAATCTAATTGGTTATAAAATTCTAAAAATCTGTCAAAAGTTAATTGCTTTATAAAATCAATATCATCAAAATTTTCGGTATACATTTTTCTAAAAGAAAAATTTAATATACTATTATATTTATTATCTATTCTAGATGCCTGAATAGCAATTTTATATTTTTTAAACAATTCAAAATCTTTCTCATTAAAATCATTAATTGCTATTTCTTTTTTTACATTTTCAATAAGTTTTTCAGAATTACTTGTTGAAAATCCCAATAGGAAATTATATTCATTAGACAGAAACGAAATATTAAAGACTTCTACTTTACTAAGTAAAGTAGCCTTTTTCATTTTTTCTACAAATTTGGAATCATTTTCAAATTTTGTTTCTAATATAAAACTAATAAAATATATTATTTCTTTTTTACTAAATTTCTTTAATTTCTCTTTAAAACCAATCATTATTAAATCATCGCTTGTTGGCATATATTCTATTTGTTTTTCATTCCTAACAATCTCATTTTTTCCATAAACATAATCTTTTTTTCTGTTTGGATGTGATGGAAGTTCATCATATATGCTTTCAATATAATTTATTATTTCTTTTTCATTAATATTGCCAGCAATTATTAAATACTTGTTTTCATCATTATAATAAGCATTATAACAAGCTTTTAATGTTTTATAATCTAGTGCTTTAGTGGTATTTTCATCACCAATTCTATTTAAACATTCTGGTATTAAAGACATATTAGAATATAAATTTCTTTTACAAATTGCAATTGCTGTTTTATATTTATTATCTCTAACCATTTTTGTTTCTTCACATATTGCCTCACTAGTTTTATTAATATCATCTTCTGTAAAAACAGGATCATCAATTGCTGTTATTAATTCTTTTATTGATTCATAAATATTATCAACACCAATAAAATAATAATGTGTATAATTATCACCAGTAGCAGCATTCGCTCTGTATTTTTTTTGTGCTAGTTTTTTATATAAGTTTCCATATTTAGAATGTTCACCTAACAAATGTTCCAAAAAATGAGCACATCCTGGCAAAACATGATAATGTTCTCCATCTAAATAAAAATCATAATATATACCACTAGAACCATAATTTACTCCATAATCTACTAAAGTCTTTTTCATTTTGTTATCTTTGTACAAATAAAGTTGAACCCCATTTTTTAATGTGGTTTTTATAAAATTATTTTTCATTATTTGTCCCCCCCGTAAAAGAAAATATACTTCTTTTCTAAATTATTAATTTGGTTAATTATATCTTTATCTGTTAAATTATTTATAAGTTTTATTTTCTCTTTTGTACTTTGATTTGTCCCGAAAACATAATTTTCAAATTCCTTTATATTAGCATTAAATATTTCTTCGTTAGAAAAATACTCTTGATTTTGAAAATCCTTAGCAAAAGTTAATAATTTTTGTACTATTTTAGGGTTAGTTAATTGATTAATTATTTCATCTATTCCTTTCAAACACACCTCTTTATTTTCTTTACTAATATCTGCTTTAATATATAAAAAGCCACTATTTTTAAATACAATTGAGAATGCGTTATATACAATACCTAATTCAGTTCTTAATACTTTATGGCATAAGCCCGAAGCCCCATTCAACATATATTCTAATGTATCATATATATATTCATTCTTCTTAGTATAGTCCTTTATATCATAAACAACGTACAAATATGATTGTTTTAAATTTTTATTTATTATTTCTTTATATTTTTTAGGTATAATGTTTTTATCTGCAAAATCAAGTGGAAAATTTTTAGTTTTAAAAGGAAATGCCTTCTCTATTTTTTTATAATCACTATCTGTTATATTACCAAATACATATCCTTTATAAAATTTATTTTCTATAATTTCTTTATAAAACTGTATTAATTCTTCTTCTTTGATAGAATTTATTATTTTTTTAATTTCGTGGACATCAATAAACAATTGATTGGCCAATGTACTATTTGGAATCATATTTACAAAAAGTAATCTTTCACTAATAATTTGTGGCTTAGATATATTAATATTTTCAGTATTTATTAAATCTTGTTTTATTATTTCGAATACTTCTTTATTAAGTTTATTATTATAAAAATTTGGCTTTAGTAATATTTTATGAGCAAATGAAATAGCATCATTAAAATAATTATCTTGTATTAATTTTGGATCCACCATATCTATTGTTGTTGACAAAAAATTTTGTTTTCCAATTGAAGTATAAGAAAAATTAATAGACATATTATATAATTCTTTTTGTTTGTTACGTATAGTTTTGTATCTTTTATAATACTTATTTGTCATTGTCAAATATTTTGATAATAACATTGTTTTAATTATTGTTCTTTTTGTATTATCAGGAAGTGAAAATAAAAATCTAATTCTTATTTTTGAAAATTCATCATTTTGATATAATAATATTCCTGTATCATTTTTCTTAATTTTTTCTATATCCATAAAATTTCCTTCTTTACTATAATTTTTTATTATTTTAACAAATTTCCTTTTTATATTTTATCAACTTATTTACTTAATATTTTATATGGGTATTGCTCCCTTATCTTCTGTTTTTGAGATGGTGTGACGTCTTTAATGTCAACCGCTTTATCAATAAACAACATACCATTTAAATGATCTATTTCATGAGATAACACCTGAGCATCAAAACCTTCAAATATTTCTTTATAAACAGTCCCATCAATATCACTATATTCTATAGTAAGTATATACGGCCTTTCCACATAACCAAGCTTATTAGGAATACTTAAACAACCTTCCCAGTAACCCCCTAAACCTTTTTCTTTTAATATTTTAGGATTAATTAATAATTTATCTTTAATACAAATAATTTGATAAAGATATCCTAATTGCACAGCTGAGATTCCAAAAGCATTAGGATTATTTACCATATATTTTTGCATTTTTTCTACAATAGGTTTTATATAATCTTTTTCAAGATTTACCTTTTTAGATTTACTTCTTAGTACTTGTTCATTTTTATCAATTGTAATTATTTTCATCATTTTCACCTTAATATTTTATTAACTTTATCCTTAAATTCTGGATATATCTTTAATAACTTTTCAATTGCCCCTTTATTTCCTTTCTTTTCAGAGTTAACATACTTTTCTATTAAATCACTATTATCGCTAGGCATGTTATCTGGTCTATTAGGAAATTCATATAATATTAAATTACCTTTTTTGGTTTCTTCTCTTAAGACATCTAAAATATTACTATAATATATTTTATTTAGTGGTTTAATTTCTTTTTCAAATGAAATGACTTCAAGTTTCCATAAATAATCATAATGATTAAAAGTACTACCATCTAGCTCATAAATATAACCTTCTTTGTTATATAGTTTATCTAATACACCTTTTCTTCTTTCAACAACTTCAGGTTTACCATTTACTGATGATACTCTAGTATCTAAATCACCATTTCCTCTTGCCATATATAACATTGCGACAACTTTACTTTCAGTAGCATATATACATTGTTTTTGATGTGATGAAATGTGTGATTTTATTACATCTAAATTGCCATTAGGGCTACCATGATATACAATATTTCCCATTTTTAAAGTCTCCTTTTTACCATTATAACACAAAGCTACTAGATTATAACCCTAGTAACCTTTATTATGTCTATTTAGACATTGTATTAGTATGATTTTCTTCTACAGTTGATATTTTACCTGTTTCTTGTAATTCTTTTAATTATTCTATGCTTAAATTAGATAATTCTTGTAGCCTCTTCTTCTAATAATCCAATCCAATTAATAAGTGCTTCTTTAACAACTTCTCTATATTGGGCCATATGGAGCCATTTTTTATTTATTTCTTATTTTAAATACAAGGTAAGGTAAAGTGTCAATATTTTAATTTACTTTACAATTATATAAACAAAAACCATAGGGTTCTAGCTATGGTTTGTATTATTTTAATTAAGCTTTTTTTTGCATATATCTATCTTCTGTATATGCTGATCTATCTTGGACATATGATTGTGAAGCTATTACTTCTATTAATTGATTTTTATTTTCAACATCTACATCATATCCAAATATGTCGCAGTTAGGTTCTAAATTTCCTATTGAAGGAGTTGGAAAAACTTTAGAGATTTTAACTTGTAAATCATTTAGTCCTTTATTTGTTGAACCTTCTTGATTATATCTACCCCAATCGTTTAAAAATTCTTCTAATTTTATTTTTTCCATCTTATTTACCCTCCGCTTCAATCATTGCCCTTATTACACTTTCTGAATCGTTATTAAAATAAGCATTATATAGAGTATCTTCACCAATAGCTTTACCTATTATATTAGTTAAAACAATATCACCCATGAAGATATTGTTTTCAACATCTCCTACTAAATTATTAGTAATGATTTCCGTATATCCTTCATTAAGTCCAACTAATGTGTTTTCTTCATTGTTAAGTCCATAATAATTTTCTTTAGCTGTTATCATTCCTAGAAGTGCGTGCATTAACCAGTGTTTGGCATCGCAATCTTCAAACAATCCTAAGTTAATTAATAATTCATTTGTATATGGATTATATTTACATGGAAGTTTTACTAAAAACATACTTTCTCTTTTTATGATTAGAGTTTTAAGTCGTTCATTAAGATTAGCTAAATCAATTTCTTTAAAATTATTGTTAAAGATGGTTATTAACTCTAATAAGTTTTCTTTTACTTCGTTTGTAATATTTTCATTATTATTAAGCGTCATCTTAATAGTTTCGATCATATTTCCAATCACCTGCTTTGTATTATATCACAACTAGATAAAAATAACAATAATATTTTTTTATTTATTTTACACTTTTGGTTGACACTTCCCTATTTGACATTTGATTGTAATGTGTTTAACGTTTGCTTTAATATTTAAAATATTATATAATTATTAAAGGTGATAAAAATGTATAGAAATACTTATGCTTTAATAGACCTAGATACTTTAAAAAATAATGTAAAGGATATTGTTAGTAAATATCCTTATAAGTATTATATTGGGGTTGTAAAGGCCAATGCTTATGGTCATGGTGACTACGTTGTCAATAGCTTAATTGAAGGTGGGATTAACTATTTAGCGGCTGCTACTTTAGAGGAATGCTTAAGTTTGCGCGAAAGAAACAATTCTATCCCTATTTTGTGTTTAGAGCCTATTGCTCATAAGTATCTAAATCTATGTGAATCTAATAATATTACAATTACAATTCCTGATATGGATTATTTTAAAGGGCTTGATAAAAATTTAAATTTAAAAGCTCATATTAAAATTGATAGCGGAATGAACCGTTTAGGTTTTAAAGATAAAAATGAAGTTAAAAATGTTGTAGATGAACTTAATGAAAGTTCTATTGCTTTAGAAGGAATTTATACTCATTTTGCAACTAGTGGAATGTGGGATAAACATTGGGATGATGGGCTTAATAATTTTAAAGAAATTACTAGTTTAATCGATTTATCTAAAATACCTATTGTCCATTTAGGTAGGTCTTTAACTTTAGTTCAACACAAAATGCCTGATTTTGTTAATGGAGTTAGACCTGGAATTATTTTATATGGTTTTGCTCAAAAAATTAATGAACCTACTGGGCTTAGACTTATTAAAAGAAATCATTATCTTAAGAAAAATGGAATTAGTCCTGTTAGTTTAAATAATGATTTAAATTTAAAATCAGCTTTTAGTTTACATTCTGAAATTATGTGTATTAAAGATGTTAAAGCTGGGGAGTATATCAGTTATGGAGCTAAATACGTAGCTGATGAAGATATTAAAATCGGAGTTATGCCTATTGGATATGCTGACGGTCTTTCAAAGAACAATGAAGGTCTTATGGTTAAAATTAATAATAAAGAATATCCAATTGTGGGAGATATCTGTATGGATATGACAATGATTAAAATTGATAATTCGGTTAAACTTCATGATGAGGTTGTAATTTATGATGATATTTCTAAAAGAGCTAAAGAACTTGGAGTTAGTGCTTATCAGTTATTAACTTCTGTTACTAACAGAGTTCCTAGAGTATATAAAAAGGAAGATAAATTTACAGAAATTAAATACTAGAAGGATTTGATAATATGGATTTTGAAGTAGTTATTTTAGGTAGTGATGCGAATGCATATTACATGGCTAGATGCGTTCATGAGGCTTATGGTCGTAAGGCTAAGGTTATTTCTAATACACCTATGAGCTTTGTTAATCACTCTAATATTATAGAGGCTACATATGATAATAGATTATGGGATATAGATAAGTTCCCTTTAGCATTAAATGAATTTGTTAAAGGGATGGATGCTAAAAAAATAGTATGCATTAGTTCTAATGAAACTTATGCAAGAGGACTTGTAGCTAATAAGGATAGATTAGATCCTCGTATTGTTTTTAATTATGTGGATTTAGAATTTTTAGAATCTTTAATGATGAAGGATTTATTTTATGAAAAATATAAAGATTCTGGATTTTTACCTAAAACTATTATTTATGATTTAAATGACGAACTTAAAATTGATTTTGACTTCCCTATTATTATTAAACCTAATGATGTTATTGATTTTAATCATATTAATTTTGAGGGTAAGAAAAAAATATATAAACTTAATAATATGGATGAAGTTAACCATACTATAGATTGTTTTAGAAAAAGTTCTTATAAGGGTAAATTAATTATTCAAGAATATATTCCTGGTGATGACAGTGCCTTATTTGATGGAGTTGTATATTGTTCTAGTAAAGGTAAATGTGAATTATTTGCTTTCGCTCAGATTGGCCTTCAAGAACATACTTCTAAAATGGTTGGTAATGCAGCTTGTCTAATTAATGGTTTTAGTACTAATGGTTATGATAAAGATGTTATTATAGGCTTTAAGAATTTTATGGAAAAAATCAATTTTAAAGGTCTTGCTGAACTTGATATTAAGTATGATTCTCGTGATGGTAAGTATAAAATTTTAGAAATTAATGCGCGTCAAGGTAGATGTAGTTATTATGTTACTGCAGCTGGTTATAATTTAGTTAAATTAGTTGTTGACGATTTAGTTTATGGCAAAGAAAAAGATTTTGTTTTAGCTGACAAAGAATTATTGTTAACTTATGTACCTAAACGAATTATTAAAAAATATGTGGTTAATAAAGAGTTTAAGAAAAAGGCAATGGAATTATATAAATCTGGTAAGGTTGTTAATCCTATTATTTATAAAAAAGATATGCCTTTTAAACGTATTTTGTTTTTAGTAAGAAAACATTTTAGATATTTTAAAGATTATAAAAATGGGTACTGGAAATATTAGAAAGGAAAATTTTTATGTGTGGTTTTTGTGGTTATATAAATAAAAAAGAAAAATCAAAAGAAGAAATTAAAAAAATGACTGATGCGATTAGTCACAGGGGTCCTGATGATGAAAACTATTATATTGATAACTTTATTGCGATGGGATTTAGACGTTTATCTATTATTGATTTAAAAAATGGTAGACAGCCTATGAGTAATGAGGATGATTCTATGGTTATTACTTTTAATGGTGAAATTTACAATTTTAAATCTATTAAAGAAGATTTAATTAGTAAGGGTCATATCTTTAAGACTAATGCGGACACTGAAGTTATTTTACATGGTTATGAAGAATATGGCAAAAACATTTTAAGTAAATTACGTGGTATGTTTGCATTTGTTATTTGGGATAAGAACAAAAAAGAACTATTTGGAGCTCGTGATCATTTTGGTCAAAAACCTTTCTATTATTGTAATATGAATGGAACTTTTATGTATGGCTCTGAAATTAAGAGTTTCTTATATAATTCTGATTTTATAAAAGAAGTTAATGAGGATTCTTTAAAACCTTATTTAACTTTCCAAACTTCGGTATTAGAGGAAACATTCTTTAAAGGTGTTTTTAAATTATTACCTGGGCATTATTTTAAATATAATTTGGAATCTAATGAATTTTTTACTAAGAAATATTACCAAATTGTCTTTGATGCGAAGGAGCAGGATTTTGATAGTTTAGTTAAAAAGATTGATGATACTATTACTTCTTCTATTGATACTCATATGATTAGTGATGTTGAGATTGGTTCTTATTTATCTGGTGGGATTGATTCATCTTATGTTGTATCTTATTTGAAACCTGATAAGACATTCTCGGTTGGATTTGATTATAAGAATTTTAACGAAGTTCCTTTTGCGAAGGATTTATCTGATATGCTACATATTGAAAATATTAATGAGTTAATTGATTCTGACGATTTCTTTGATGTTATTGATAAGGTTCAATATTATGCGGATGAACCTACAGCTAATTTATCGGCTGTACCTCTATATTTCTTATCAGATTTAGCGAGTAAACATGTTAAGGTTGTTTTATCTGGTGAAGGTGCAGATGAATTATTTGGTGGATATACTTTTTATAAAGAAGATGATTTATTAATTAAATATCGCAAGTTACCTAAATTTTTGCGTAAGATGGTTAAAGGAATTGTTAGTCCCCTACCTGAGTTTCATGGTAAAAACTTCTTAACTAAAGGTGGAAGTAAAATTGAAGATTATTATGTAGGTAATGCCTTTGTATTTGATAATAGAGATGCGAATAAGGTTTTATCTTCTAAATATCAAAGTAAAGTTAAATTCCAAGATATTACTAAGCCTTATTATGATGAAGTTAAGGATAAGGATGATTTAACTAAGATGCAATATCTTGATATGCATTTTTGGCTTCCAAATGATATTTTATTAAAGGCTGATAAAATGGCAATGGCTAATTCTTTAGAATTACGTGTACCTATTTTAGATAAGGAAGTTTTTGCATTAGCAAGTACTATTCCTAGTGAATATAAATTATCACATGGAACTACTAAATATATTTTAAGACAGGCAGCTAGTTCTAGAATTCCTGAGGAATGGTATAAGAGACCTAAGAAAGGTTTCCCTGTTCCTATTATTAAATGGTTTAGAGAAGAGAAATATTATAATTTAGCTAAGGAAATATTTAATGCTGATTTTGCATCTGAATTCTTTAATGTTAAAGAAATAAATAAAATGCTTGATGAACATTATAGTGGTAAAAAGAATCATTGTCGTAAGATATGGACTGTTTATGTTTTCTTAGTTTGGTATAAAACTTTCTTTGTAGATTTTGGTAAAAGTATGGCTTAGATCATACTTTTTTTATTTATCAAATTATCAATATTTGATTTATCCATTTTACTTATCGCAAAACATTTCTTACCTAAGTCTTTTAATGAGGCGCCTATATGATATAATTCTTCATTATCAAGGATTATAAATCTATCATGAAAATTATTTACTTTCTTTATGATTACATTTGGGTATTGTAGGTTAAATTTTTTAATATCTAAATTTGACTTTATATTTTTAGTCCATATTTCTACTTCTACCTCTTCATTTTTATATATTAATATATCTAATATGGTCTTATCTATATAATTATCTATTATGATTATTTTATCTTTTGCTTTTCTTATTATATTTATAAGTAGACTATAGGCATCATATATTTGTCCATCAAAAAATAGTTTTTCTTTTAATTCATAATTATTTTCAAATTTATTAAATAATTCATTAATATTGTTTTCGTGGTTTTCAAGTTTATTATTAATCATTGATAAATTACTTTCAACATTATTAAGCTTTAAAAATAAATTTCTATTTTCAAAAATAAACTTTCGCATTTCTACAAAGGCATTCATGATATTAACACTTATTTCTTCAGCTCTTTCGGTTTTTAAAACACCCGATAGCATAGCAACTCCTTGTTCTGTAAATGCATAAGGTGTATTTTGTCTACCACCTTGGGATTTTGCTATTCCATTTTGGCATAGCAAAGAATTATATTCATCTTCTGTTAATCTAAAATAGAAATTTTTCGGAAATCTCTTGGGATTTCTTTTAACAGCTCTATTTATATTTCCAGTCAAAGTGCCATAAACCCTGGCCAAATCAGAATCTAACATTACTTGTTTTCCTCTTATTTCATATATCATATTTTTTATTTCTTTTTCTTTTACAATAATATCTGTCATTTTATTTCCTCCTTTTTTGTATTGTTAAAAGCCCCTTCTATTTGTAATATACGATATTTTATAGGCAAATTCCTTGTTAAAATTAAAAAAACTTTAGATTTTTCTAAAGTTTTATACAGTTTGACCTATTTCTTTTATATTTATTTCGGTTTTATTATCAATTAAAGCTTCAATAACTAATGTTTCAATTTCATCTTTTATGACTTTATTTACTTTTCTTGCGCCATATTCTTCATAGTTTGTTTCTTTGATAATATCATTTATAACTTTAGGTGCGATTTTAATATTAATTTTATCTTTATATTTTTCTTTTAAATCTTTTAATTTCATATTTATTATTTTTGTAATATCTTTTTCATTTAGGCTATTAAATTTAATCACACTATCAACTCTATTCATAAACGGAATTGAAAATTTATCATTTAATTTTGTTTTGACTTTATTTTCGTTATTGAAGCCAACATTGATATCATGAAAACCAACATTTGAAGTCATGATTATAACAACATTATCAAATCTAACTATATTTGATTTACTATCTTTTATTTTCCCTTCATCTAAAACTTGTAAGAAAAGATTTATTATGTCACTATGGGCTTTTTCTATTTCATCTAAAATTAAAACTGAATATGGTTTGTTTTTTATTTGTTCTAAAATGTTTGTAGTGTCTTCATAACCAACATATCCTGGAGGGGCTCCTACTATTTTACTTATACTATGGGCTTCTTTATATTCGCTCATATCAAGTCTAATAACGTTTTTAGAGCCAACTAGATTATTACCAAACAATTTAGCAAGTTCAGTTTTACCTACTCCAGAAGGGCCACAAAATAAGCAAGAATAGCATTTATCATTTAAACCTAATTTTATTTTTTTAGCTATGTTTGAAACTTTTTTAACTGCTTCATCTTGACCAATTAGTTTTTCTTTTATTATTTTTTCGGTTTGTTTAATAATTGTTTTCTTTTCATTTAATAATTCATAAATAGGAATTCCTGTTTTACTATTTACAACAATAGCCACATCTTCTTTAGTAACTTTTTTAGGTTTCTTTTTATAAAGCGTTAATTCTAAATTATTTATTTCATTCATTAGTTTAAATTCTTCGTTTTTATATTCTGAAGCTTTGGTAAAGTCATTGTTAATAATAGCTTCTTTTTTATTTGCAATCATGTTTTTTAATTCTTTATTATATTCTTTATAAAGGCTCATATTTTTACTTTCTTTTAAACTTGTTTTAGCACACACTTCATCTAAGATATCTATTGATTTGTCTGGTTCATTACGATTATATATGTATTTTTCCGATAATTTAATTATTAAGTCTATAATTCCATTTTCAATAGTTACGTTGTGATAGGACTCATAAATATCTTTTAGGTTAGTTAGTATATCTTTGGTTGTTTCTTTTGTTGGAGCTTCGATTGTTACTTTTTGAAATCTTCTTTCTAGGGCACTGTCTTTAGCAATATATTTTTTATATTCATCAGTTGTGGTGGCCCCTATACATCTTAATTTACCTCTAGCTAAAGCCGGTTTAAATATATTGGACGCATCTATTGCACCTTCGGCACCCCCTGCTCCTACTAAAGTATGAACTTCGTCTATGAAAAGAATAATATCATCATTTTCTTCTATTTCTTTTAGGATTTTATGCATTCTTTCTTCGAATTCACCGCGGTATTTTGTTCCGGCAACACAGGCCCCCATATCTAGGCTGATGATTCTTTTATTTTTTAGAGAAATTGGAACATCGCCACTTATTATCATTCTAGCAAGTTCTTCGACTATTGCAGTTTTCCCTACTCCTGCTTCACCTATCAATAAAGGGTTGTTTTTAGTTCTTCTAGAAAGTATTTCTAGTACTCTTTTTATTTCGTTATCACGACCAGTAACAGGGTCTAATTCGCCATTTAAAGCTCTTTTATTTAAATCTACTCCTAATTCTTCTAAAAAGAGCTTTTTATTACCTTTTTGGCTCGTTAATTTAAATGTAAATTCATTATATAAGTCATCTATATCTATATCCATGCCAATTAGAACTCTGATCGCTACTCCTTCTCCTTCTTCTAATAAACTGGCGAATAAATGACTTACGGTAACATTACCATTATTATTTTCTTTGGCATCTAAAGTAGCATTTTCAATTATTCTTTTTAAAAGTGGTGTATAAAGGAAAAATTCACTAGGTTTAGTACCTTTACCTATTATTTTTATTATTTCATTTTTAAATGTTTTATAATCTAATTCATAATCTTTTAGTCTTTCACTAATTTCATTATCACATTTTAAAATAGCTAATAGAAGATGTTCGGAAGATACATAAGGATGATTTAAATTTTGCATTTCTCCTTTAGCTACTATTAATACTTTTCTTGCTTCTTCTTCAAAATTGCTGAACATATTTATCTCCTTTCATTTAATTCTATGTATATATTGAGCAGTTATTTTAATTTCTAATCAACAATTTTTTCGAAAAATAAAAAGGATATTTTTTTCTATCCTTACATTGTATAAACTCTTTTTATATTGTATATAGCTTTTATTGTTTTTGGTAAGTTTATAATAACTAATCCTGTTATTAATTCTTTTGGTTGTGGTGTTGGGATTAGTTCTTTTGGGGTACCAAAAATATCTGGTGTTTCTTCTATTTTTTGTTTGGCGACTTTTACTTGTTCTTCATTTATTGCATCTACTAGATTAATTGGTTTTATTTTTTCTTTACCTATCAATGTTTTATCTAATGGGTCTTCTGGTTCTAGTGGTTCTAGAGGTTCTAAAACTTCTATTTTTGGTTGTTCTATTAAGGTTTGTTCTTTTGATTCCTCTAGTTTATTAGGCGCAAATAATAATTCTTCTGGCTCTGTAGTGCTTAATAATTTTGCTCTTTCAATATTACGATATTTTTTTACTTGTTCATCTTTAGCATCTAGTTTTTCAGTTATTTTTTCTATAGCTGTAAAGATTAAAACGGCTAAAACCTGAAGAGCAAATGCTCCCATTAGTAATTGCATAAGAGTTAAAACATCGCTATTTGAATATAAAGCATTTTCTTTATATATATCGATTTTGTTTACTTGAATAACAGTTAAGATTAAACAAAATATTGTTTGTACTATTGCAAATCCTGTAATATTTATTATTTTGTTTACTTTAAGCATATATTTTTTTAAAAATGTGATTAAGGCAATAATTGCAGAGGCAATTACTACAATAAATAATGTGACAAAATTTGGGAAGTATAGTACCATAAATAAGCTATCAATTACATTATCTAATAAAGCAAATATGGCTCCTTTTCCAACAAATAAAACTATTAAAATAATGGCTATATAAATGGCAATTATAAATTTTTTATGTATTTTTTTATTTAAGGCGAAAATTAAAATTGGTGAAAGTAGTAAAAGAATAAAAACTGGGTGGGCAATTATATTTTCCCATAAAATTCCTAATTTTTCTAAAAAACTCAGCCTTTCCATACTTTCACTTCCTTTTTTATTCTTTTATCTTTTTATTAATTTTCCTTTTATTTTTATTGCTATTTTTTGAACTGCATTTTTACCTAATATTTCATCAATGGTTTTTGATTTGTAAGCTACTATAAAGTATATTACTACACCTATTATACCATATATTATTAGCTGCACGATAGCTAATAATCTTGAAGTTGTAATATTTGGTATAAATGTGTTTAATATTGTTAAGCTGGTTACCATTATAGCTGTACATAGTGTAACTTTAATTAAAGTTCTTACTGATTTCAAGTAACTAATATTGGTTTTGTGTTTAATTACGCTAAGTAAGTATATGCTTGCACTTGTATCTATAATCATGTTTAATACAATCGGAGCATAATAAGCCTCTAATCCTATACTATTAAACAAATGCATAAATGGAATGTTTAAAACTATTTTAGCTAAAACAGATCCACCAAGTGCGATAATTGATTGTTTTGTATTGTCTAAAGTTTGATTAGCGTTTACCATTACTGAACATATTGAAAGTGGGATTTGTGATAGAATCAATATTCTAAAAATAGAAATATTTAATTCATTATATCCATAGAATACTGTCCACACATCTGCAGCCATAAAACTAATACCTACAGCAAGTGGAACTGTTACTAGTAACAGTGTTTGTATCGCTTGGTTAATTTTGGCATTTACTTCTTTATAGTTTTTAATGGCATAACTTGATGCAATAGCTGGAATCAAGCTCATAATAATACCTGTTGAAATTGACATTACTATCATATTAAGTTTTGATCCCCATGTAGCGATTACACTTAAGACATTTTCACTTATGGCAGTTGTATAGCCTAAACCTACTAAAGATTTTACAACTGTAAAAACATCCACCATTGTAAACGCTGATTGTAATACTGAAATAGCTACGAATGGTAATGCATAAAGTATTATTTTTTTAGCAATAGCTTTATTATCAATTTTTGCTTCGTCTCTAGTTCTTGTAGCATCTCTATTTAATTCTTTTTTATTTTTTCTTATTTTATCATAAACATAAAAATATGCTGCAATGGCTCCTACAGTAGCACCAAATACAGCTATTCCTACAGCTGTAGTAATAGATGTATGAAATACTTTTACGGCTAAAAAGCTTCCCGCTATAATAACAATTACTCTAACGATTTGTTCTAAAATGTTAGCCACGGATGATACCTGCATAATTTTATGCCCTTGCAAATACCCTTTTGAAACACTTAAAAATGGCACTACTAAAATAGCAGTTGAAATTACTCTAATTACGAAAGTTACATCTTCTACAGTATTTCCACCTTTAACATCACCTATTATTAAATAAGCAAGCTGTGGGGCAAAAATAAATAGTAATAAAAATACGGTAATACATAATACAGCAATTATTTTTAAACCGATTTTAAATGTTTGTTCCTTGGTAAAATATAATTTTAAACTATTAAACTCACTAACTATTTTACTCATTGCAACTGGTATTCCACTAGTTGCGAGATTTAAAAACATATTGTAAATTGAATAGGCATAACTATATAAAGCTCCTCCTTGAATACCAATAATGGCATAAAAAGGAATAACATATATTAGTCCTATTATTTTTGTCACTACTATACCTATTGTTGAAATAGCTGCTCCACCTAGAAAGCTATTTTTTTTCATACCTCTCACCCTATCTATAAACGATAAGTGCAGAAAAACAGTATACTTGCTCTTCTGCAAAAATACTAGTACTAACAGAGAATTTTATTTCAATTATTTCTGGTTCTTCTTCTGCTATAAATTCATTAATTGTTTTTTCTAAATCTTTTTCGTGACTTTCGTCAAATACTTTCACTTTCATTATACCACCTTTTTATATTATAACGAAATAAAAAGTTCCTTTTTGTCAAAAAAAGAGGAATATTTATTCCTCTTTTTAATTTCGACTGTTAAAGCGGCCTTGTTCTCCAGGTGCTTGTGTAAGCCAAACTCTTGGATTCATATGTGGACCACTTGTTAATGACTTGAAGTCTTGACCATATTCACCTTTAAATAATTTAAAATCTAAATGTGATCCAGTTGTGCATGAATCATAGCTAGGATTCCCACCTTGTGTTCCTATTTGTGTTTGAGCCGTTACCACTTGTCCAGCACTAACATTAACTGTTTTTAAATGATAATAAACTGTTGTATAAGTTTTTCCATCAACTTTGTGCTTAATGAATACTACAATATGTCCACATCCATCTGATGGCCTCCATACACTTATCACACTACCCGCTACAGGTGGAAATATAGGTGCACCCTCATAATTTGTCATATCTATAGCATTATGCTTGCGTGAATTCGTATTATAATAATTTTGTGTTATACGTCCTTTTTGTAAAGGCATTAAAAATCCACTAAATGCTCCACCAGTTGATACGTCAGGTGCGGTATTTCTGTTAAGACAAGTATTGATTTCCTCATTTTCTTTACACCCCATAGATTTAAGCGAGTTAATATAATTCATTAATGCATTATATTCTGACTTATAAGTTTGAATTTGATCAGAAAGTCCATCTATTTGAGTTGCTAATTTCCTAACTAATTCATCTAATTCAATTTGTTTTTTTCTAAGTTCTTCTTTTTTTACTGCAAGTTCTTTTTGTTTTTGTTCAGAATCCTTTATAGCTTTATTATATTCAGCAATTAATTCATCATTATAATTTGATAATTGTTCTGCAACTGAAACGCGATATATAAAATCAGTAAATGAACTAGCGCCAAAAGCATATTCTAAATATACAGACTCACCATTAGAAACTTGAACAAATTTCATTATTTCCTTTATTTCTTTATCTTTTTTCTTTATTGATTTTTGAAGTTTGGAAATTTCATCTTCTAGTCGTACTATTTCTTCTTCTGTGTTTTTAATATCTTTTGCAGTTTGTTCTTTAGCTGCTAATGCTTCTTTTTTTTCTTTTTCTGTCATTTCTTTTTGTGCTATTTTAGATCTTTCTGCCCTTAATGCGGCATCTGCTTTATCAATATATTGTTTTAATGTTTCTGCACTTGCATCACTAAGAAACATAAAACAAGATAACATAAAGGTTAATACAATAATACTAATTTTCTTCATACTTCTTACCTCTCTACTCCTTTAATGTTTTTACAGCCTTTTTATATTCTGGCATGTATTTTTCTACTGTTTTCCAAAAGTTTTTTGAATGGTCAAAATGAACTAAATGAGAAAGCTCATGGATTATAACATAATCTATTATATATAAATCATATCTTATTAATTTTGAATTTATTGTAACAGATGTATCTCTTCTATTACATACTCCCCATCTTGTTTTCATTTTTCTTATTTTTAATTTTGGAAAAGGAATATTTTCTTCAAATAATTTATAACAATATTCTAGCCTTTCTTCAAAGACTTCTTTTGTTCTCTTTTTTAACCACTTTTCTATAGTTATTTCATCTTTGGCGTATATTTTATCATCTTCTATTTCTACTTTATTAAAGGGTACTATTATTATATCATATTTTTTACCTAAATAATAGAACTCAGCATCTTTTTCCTGCCTTCTTTTTACTTTGATTAACACTTTTCTTAAAAAATCTTGTTCTTTATCTAATAGGTTTTTTATCATTCTTTTTGTTGTAAACATATTTGTAGTTACATATATCGTTCCATCTTCTTTAACTTTTATATAGGTATTTTTATTGTTTTTAATGACGACTTCAACAGTGTATTTTTCACCATCTAGTTTGTATTCAAATGTTTTTATCATGTTTACCACCTTATATTATTTTATCATATTTCAGGTATAAAAAAAAGAACCCATAAGGTTCTTTTAGTTCACTAAATAGCTGTTAGAATGCAGCAAACTATTAGTAATAGTATAAATACTGCTAAAGCGAATTTCCAAATGTATTTAAACCAATCTTTAAATTTAACATTGAAATAACTAAGTCCAGCAATTAGAATAACACTTGTTGGGAATACGATCATTCCTACACCATAGATAGCTTGAACTGCTAATCCAGCGATTGAAAGTGCTGAAGCGTCAAAGCCCATTAAGAATGTTTGCATTCCAGCTAATAAGTAGTATAAGTCATTATAGAAGAAACTTCCGAATAATGCTGCTACTCCTGTAGTTACTGCGTTAAAGTCATCTGTTAAACCAAATGTTTTAGCATATAATGTATCTACTAATGTTCCAGTTCCAGCGTATGAAGCTTGATATAAAACAGTTAAGATTACACTAGCTAATGCAGCATAGATTGCTGTTGGTAACATCTTTTTAACACCAGCGATAAAGCTTTCAACAAATGTGTTTAATTTTAATTTGTAAATCCATGCGATTAATGCTGCAGCAATAACCATCATAATTACAAATTCAGTATTTCCCCAATAACCAATTTGGCTAATTCCACTTAATAAGTGTTCGAAGATTGGGAAATCACCGATTTTAACACCCATAATAGATGTATGAATATCGTTGAATACTTCGATACCAAATGCATAATACCAATTATACATTCCAACAAATGTAACTAATACCATTAAGACAAAAATTACGATTAATGGAAGTGTATTAATTCCTTTCTTAGCATTTACTTTCTTAACATCTTTAGCAACTGCTAAACTTTGAGTGTTTTTCTTAGTTGTTTTCTTAGTAGTAGTTTTCTTTGTAGCTGGTTTTTTAGTAGTAGTCTTTTTAGCTGCTGCTTTTTTAGGTGCTGCTTTAACTTCTTTAACAGCTTCTTTTTTAGCAGCTGGTTTTTTAGCGGCTTTAGCTTCTACTCTCTTACTAAATTTTAAGATGAAGAAGATTAAAGCTGCTGTAACTAATACTAAAATAATTAATTTAGCCCAGATTTGATTGTTCATATCTAATGCTAAAATATTTTTAGTATAACCAGTTACATTAAATCCATATGTTGAACATATAGAACCAACTAAAACTGCTCCTACTGTTGATGCCATTGCTGTAATTTTGTCATAATTCATTGCAAATAAAACACCTGCAAATAATGGAATTAAAACAAATAGTGGCAATGTTAAACCTGTAACTGATGAAAGAATTACGAAGAAAATAATTGTAAAGATTAAGAATCCTTTTTCTTTACCAGCAAATTTCTTAGTAATGTTTTCAATCCATGCAGGTAATGCACCAGTTTTTTCCATAACTCCATACAATCCACCTATTGCAGCAAATACTACAATATATAAAGCGAATGTAAGAAGTGTTGAAATTGGAATGCTGAATAAATCAAACACACCAACGGCGTCGATACCATTCGTAGTTAATTCACCATTTGAATAAGTACCAACAGGAATGATCCAGCTTAAAACTACAAAGATTAAGAAAGATATTCCAATTGCTTTAAGTAAATTTCTTTTCACTTTTCTCTACCTCCCATTGTAATTATACCAAAAATGCCCTTTAATATAAAGTTTTTTTGGTAAAAAAAGTATATTTTAATAAAATCTACAATTAATTTTATGCTTTTTTTAATTTTTTATTATCCTTTATGTTATACTAATTTTAGGTGATTTTATGAATGAATTTTTATATTCTAACACTAATAAAAGATATCATACTTTAGATTATTTTTATAAGCAAAAATTCGGATGTAAGGTATGTAAAATAAGCCTAAACGCTGGTTTTTCTTGTCCAAATATGGATGGAAAAGTTGGAACTGGTGGATGCATATATTGCTCTAAAAGTGGTAGTGGTGAATATGGTGGAAATAAAAATGATGACTTAATTAAGCAGTTTAATGAGGTTAAAAAAGTTATGGATAGAAAATGGCCTGACAGTAAATATATCGGATATTTTCAAGCTAGAACTAACACTTATGCTCCTTTAAATATATTAAAAGAAAAGTATGAAACTATTTTAAATTTGGATAATGTAGTTGGTTTAGCAATCGCAACTAGACCTGATGCAATTAGTGATGAATGTTTAGATTATTTGGAAGAACTTAATGAAAAAACTTTTTTAACTATTGAGCTGGGATTACAAACTATTCATGAAAATACTACTGACTTAATTAATAGATGTCATGATTTAAAATGTTTTGATGATATGGTTAAGAAGTTACATGATAGAAATATTTTTGTAGTGGCCCATGTTATTAATGGATTACCTTATGAAACTAAAGAAATGATGATAGATACAGTTAAACATTTAAATAAGATTGGTATAGATGGTATTAAAATACACATGCTTAGTATTTTAAAAGATACTCCTTTAGAAAAAATGTATTTAGAAAATCCTTTTCATTTACTTAGTGAAGCTGAATATGTTGATATTGTATGTGATCAACTTGAATGTTTAAAATCTGAAATTGTTATTCAAAGATTAACTGGAGATCCTATGGCTAGTGAATTAATTGGTCCTGATTGGCTTATTAAAAAGGTCCAAGTTTTAAATGATATTGATAAAGAAATGGTTAGAAGAAATTCTTATCAAGGAAAAAATGTAGATTAGTTTTATCTACATTTTTTATATTTGTAATTTATATGTGGTTGTAAAGATTCTTTCGTCTGTACAATATTTTAAAACATATCCATTTATATCCTTACAAATAATGACCCCTACTGTTTTATCATTAGATGTTTCTTTTATATTTTCATCTACATAATTTATATATTTTTTAACTTGTCCAATATACTCAGCCTTAAATTCAGTTACTTTTATTTCTACTACTACAAAACAATTAAATTTATAATTAAATAATAGAAAATCTATCGAATGATTATCCTTACCTATTTTAATTTTTACCTCATGTCCAATATAAGCAAAACCTATGCCAAGTTCTTTAAGAAAACCTTCCATATTTTCTAAAATTAAATTATGAAGTGCATATTCTGTTACCTTTTCAGGTATATTTTTAGATTTAATAACAATTGGATCTTTAATTAATGTATTTACTTTTGGTTCAGATAACTCTTCTTTATATCCAATTCTTTCATATTCTTTTGATTTGATTCTTTCTTCTAATTCTCTATATGAGATATTTTGACTGATTGCAATATTAATGTAATAATCCAATGCTTTATTATCTTGTATAGATAATAAATAACGATAATGTGTCCATGACAATTCGGCACGCATTGCGTGCCCTTTTTGTACAAACAAATAAAATTTACGCATATATTTTAAGTTTCTAGCAGAATAACCTTTTCCAATTTCTCTAGTTAATTTCTCAGAATATTCCTTAATAAGTTTATTTCCATATTTAGCCCTTTCCTCACCACCTTGGGCTTCTATAAGCAATTTCCCTACTTCATAATATGTTTGTAAATCACTTTTGTTCTTTGAATAATCTTTAGCCTGTTTATACATTTCATTTTTTATTAATGTATCTTTTATTTCTGTATAATAGTTCATTTTTCATCTCCTTTATTTACTAAAATTTGCACCTCTAATGTAATATACGAGATTTATAAGGCAAATTCCTTGTTAAAAATGAAAAAAGTTGTAAAAAAATGAAATTTCTTTTAAAAAAAGAAAATAGCTTTTTACTATTTTCTATCTATAAACCAATTTGTGCTTATGTCACAGCTACTACTTGATGGGGCTGGATTTGGTTTATCTAATTTTACGAGTACTGGTACCCTAAAAGCATTACCAAAGGCAATACAATTACCTGGTTGTAACACTCTTAAACGTTTGATAATTTCACTTGTAATATTAGGTACCATTTCTTTAATATAGTTTATATCTCTTGGATGAAGCATTTTAAAAATTAAGAAGTTTGAACATTGTGAGATTGATGTTTCTGATAAATCAGATGGTCTTTGTGAAATAAGTCCTAGTAAAACACCATATTTTCTTCCTTCTTTAGTAATTCTATCAAAAATATTATATCCTAATAAATTAATATCATTATCATTTTGAACATATCTATGTGCTTCTTCTAGAATAATGTGGAATGGTAGTGATGCTCTTTTATCTAAATTTTTAGCATATTCGAATAATAATCTTGAATAAATTTTTGTTAATGTTTTAGCAAATCTATCATCAACATAGTTTATATTAAAGTTTATTATTTGAGCTTTTCTACCATTCCCTACTAATAATAAGTTTTTAATATAATCATCTATGCTTATGTATTCTTTGCAATCAAAATATGTAGCATAGTCACTATTAATTAAGGTTCTTAATCTAACTTTTAAGACATTGGCTTCATCATATATTTTTTCGCTATTTAGTGAACCTTCTGAAATAAGTGCGAAGTCCAAAGCTAATTTTAAATCATTTAAACCATATTTAAATGAACCATCTGGCATTGTAAGTTCAATACTATTATCTAAGAATGATTGCATGTATTTTGTGATTAATTCCATTTCTCTTATTTTCCCGCTGGAATCAATTATTAGACATTGTTTTAATGACCTAACATATCCCGGCTGATATATTTGTGAATCTAAATTTAAATCTTTTGTTTTATAATTTGATAATACCGAGAATATTTGGTCTCTTATTTGAGAAGCTGATTTACCACTTGATAAAATATCTAAGATTGCTCTTGCAATAATGTCATTTTTTTGTTTTATTACTTCTGCTTCATCTCTTGCAAAAACATTTACTAGTTTTAGGGCTTTTTCAATGATTGGAAGTTGTGTTGGTTTTTCCGCATTTAAAAGTAAAGCGATATCATCAACATCAAGTAACCATAATGGAATTTTTATAGTTTCTGAATCTGAAAATTTTGTATTTGTTGTATAAGCTTTAAATGATACCTCTGGAGCTAGTTTACTAATTTCTTTAAAAGCTGAATGATATTCACCGTAAGCATCAAATATGAATATGCTAGCTCTATAAGCAACTGTATTTTTTTTATCAAAAATACTTTGAATCAAATGCGCAGTTCCCCAAGATTTTCCTGAACCACTATTTCCAAAAATGGCGAAATGATTTGAAAAGAAATCATTAATGTTAAAGCCAATTTTAACACCATCATAAATTGGGCTTGTTCCGATATATAAGTCTTTTCTTTCCTTATAATTATCAACACTGATAATCATTGGAATTTTTTCTTTAGATATTAATTTTACTGATGATCCAAATGATGGCTTTCTCATAACACCAAAAACAAATTTATTATCTATTATTTCTCCTAATAAATTTATATATGCAATTCCATCTTTAATACTAGCAATTTCTCCTACTATTATTTTGTCGTCATCTTCCATGACAACGTGTAAGTTTACTAAATTTTGAAACTCTTTTAATTCGATATTTAATTTAACTAGAACTGTATCTTCTTCTAGCCCCATTATTACTCCTAACATATTATCACCTAATATAATGTTATCACAAACCAAAAATTGTGTAAAGAAAAAGTGTTAGATTACCTAATTTCTAACACTTACTTTTACATTTTTATCTATATATAATTTTATTTTTGTATTATTAGTAGATTTTATAAATCCTAAGCCTTTAATAACTATGTCCCCATTTTCTGGAACATTTAAATTATGGCATTTTAAATTTTCTAATTTATTTGTAGGTTTATAGATTCTTTCTAATTTTAAATCATTAGATATATAAAATATTAAATTGGTTCCTTTTTTTGCATCAATTCTAAATAGATTATCTATTATAATAGTTTGATCTACTTTTACTTGAATAACTGAAGGTTTTAATTCTTTTTTGGGAAGAATTTTATTTAATAAATCGCTATTGGCATCTAATATTATACTTCCTTCGTCTAATAAACCCGGGGTATCAATTATATTTAAATTATCATTAATTTTTACATCAATTAAATCTAAAGTTGTTGATGGCAAAATACTAGTTGTTATTTCACGATTGTTTTCACTATAATCTTTTATTAATTTATTTATAAGTGTACTTTTCCCTGCATTGGTATATCCAACCACATAAACTTTATTTGACTTTTTATATTTATTTATTTTTTCATATAATAAATCTAAATTATAGTTATTTTTACTACATACTATTACTTTATCTACAATGTTTAGTTCGGTTTTTATACTATTCAATAATTTATTCTCATCTAGATGTCTTGGTATTAAATCTCTTTTAGCAAGTACTAATAAAACTGGATTTTTGATATTTAATTCATTTAAACTTTCTAGATTTAAAAAGTCTGTAACTAAAATAACTAAATCATTTGTTTTTTCTATTTGTTTTATAATATTTAAATAATATTCATTATCTTTATCTATGAATTTATAATCGTTATAGTGTCTTATTCTAAAACATCTTTCACATAGGTTTTTGGTTAGATCTTGTACATATCCTTCTTTATTTATATCTTCATTTTGTAATATGGCACCACAACCAATACATTTAGTCATAGTATCTTCCTTTACAAAATAAATTTTTATCTCTTAATTTTTTCATTTTGCGATTTTCTATACGGCGAATTAATTTTGAAAATATAAAGTTTTTATTAGAAGAAGGATTAATTAAAATAGTTGTAATACCTATTTTATTTCCTCCTACTATATCTGTTAAAAGTTGATCACCAATAATTGCAATTTCATTTAAACTAAAATTGCTGTTATTAACTAGCTTTTTTAACTTACCTTGCATTGGCTTGCATGCAAAATATACACATTCTACATTTAATATTTCACTAATTTTTTTAACACGTTTTTTGGGGCTATTTGAAAAAATAATTACTTTAAATCCTTTTTGTTTTAAACTAATTATTAGTTCCTTGGTTTTATCAGAAAGTTCATCTTGCCCTACTGGAACTAAAGTATTATCTAAATCAAATAAAAGTAATTTAATTCCTCTACTTAGTAGTTTTGAATAATCAAGGGTATAAATACTCTTCTGATATATATCTGGTATGTATTTTTCCATAATATCCCTCCGTTTATGTATATAATATCATAATTGTTGTATAGTGAGCAAGCGATTTTTACTTTATATAAAAGAAAAACTTGATATTTTATTTGATATCAAGTTTATTATTTTCTTCTAAATATCTTCCGCCTATATTATTTTCTTGTTTGACAGCTTTTAGTTTTGTTTCTTTTTCATAATAGTCTTTAGCAAGTTTAGAGATATTTCCTCCTCTTTTTGCGACACTTAAATTAGCTTCTAATCCTGTAGGCTTTTCTGTTTTTGCTATATCTCTTGTTGTTAATTCACCTAAATCAGTTAACACTAATTCTATATCACTCATATTATCTCTTAATGATTCTTTTCTAATTCCTTTTAATTGTTTGTATTCTTTGGCTGTCATCCCTGACCATGTTTTATAAATTTCGTTTGTTAACATAGCATATTCATAGTTTTCAGTTATGCCACCTTCTTTCCAAATATCGGTAAGCTTTTTTCTATTAAGTATGCCATTAACTCGTGATTTTATCCACTCATCTGAATAACCCTTTTTACGATAATATTCTATAGCTCTATTGATTGCTATTTCTGGATCGAATACTTCATCAATTCTTTCTTTACCTAAAGTAGCTAACCACATTTTAAAAGGCTCCGCTTTAGGTGAAGGAACTGATTCAATTAATCTTAAAATGCCCTGTGTATCTAATGTATCAGTTAAATAATATTTACCATCTTTTTGAGACTTCATTTTCAGTTGTCCGATATTTGCGGACAACTGGCTTCCTTCCTGTTCTAGCCTAGCTTTTAAATCATTCCAATACTTTCTTGGTCTTGGACTTTCTGTCAAAACACTTATGACATCGACAACAGAAAAATAATAATCCTCTTTTTCGGCATCCCAAATACTTCTTATTTCACTACCTTCGAATAAATTTGTAATTGTTTGTAATTTGTTTTCTTGCATAAATTATTCCTCCCTTCGTTATTAATTATCAAGAAAAAGAAAAAGTACCTCCTTCCTTTATAGATTTGCCCTATACTTAAAATCAAAATAATATAAACTCACATTTCCCCGTACTAAGCGAGGTTAGGCCCTAATATCAACTTAATTATAACATTTGTTCGTGTATATAGTCAATAACTTTTTGTTAATTATAAAAAACAAGCTGTGCTTGTTTATATTGTAATATCACCTGTTAAAATATCTTTTAAATATCTTAAGTAAAGCTCTCCTACATTGGCTTTTTTAACATCTTCTTTTATTGTTAAATCAATTGTTCTAATATGTTTGCCATTTTCTTTTATATTTAGTTTCCCTACCACATCGCCTTTTTTAATTGGGGCATTTAAATTATTTAATTTTACTTCATAAGTAGCATTCCCTGTTTTTTCACTTTTCTTTTTTAGTACGGTTGCACTTTCTTTTGGCACTACTTCTATATATTTTTGTTTTGCTTTAGTAATTGCATATTTTCCTAATGACTGTTTATTTTTTAGTAGATCTTCTACTTTGTACTGGGCAAAGGAATAATCTAACATTTCACTAACTTCTTTATTTCTAGTTTTACTATCTGGCTCACCCATAACTACAGCAATAATTCGCATACCATCTTTTTTTGCTGTAGCGGTTAAACAGTAACCGGCATCTTTTGTATATCCTGTTTTTAGCCCATCTACTCCATCGTAAAATCTTACTAATTTATTTGTATTTACTAACCATATTTTTTTATCAGTATTTTCTCTTAAATAGTCTTCGTAAACTGATGTGAATTCTAATACTTTTTCATGTTTGACTAATTCTTTTGCAATTAATGACATGTCTCTTGCACTGGAGTAATGATTAGCGGCATCTAATCCATGTGGGGTTTTGAAATTAGTATTTTTTAAGTTTAATTCTTTAGCTCTTTTATTCATCATATCAACAAAGCCCGCTTCACTTCCGGCGATAGCTTCACCTAATGCGACTACAGCATCGTTTCCACTTGCAATGGCAACACCCTTAAATAAATCTTTAACGGTCATTTTTTCGCCAGTTTCTAATAATATTTGACTACCACCCATTCCTGATGCATTTTCGCTTACTGTAATTTTTTGATCCCATTTTAATACTCCGTTTTCAATATTTTCAATAATTAAAAGCATACTCATCATTTTTGTCATACTAGCAGGTACTAGTTTTTCATCGGCATTTTTTTCAAATAATACTTTTCCTGTACTTGCTTCTATAATGATTGCAGATTTGGCACTTTCAGCTAATTTTAATTCTTCAGCTCTTACTGTAGTAATTGGCAAAATAAGTAAAATGCTTAGTAATAATCCTAATAATTTTTTCATAATCCACCTCTACTATAAAGTTATGTTATTTAGGCTTTTATATGATTTTTATTTGTATAGGTTTTATGTTAGAATATAATTATAAAGAAATGGAGTGATTTTATGGATACTTTTCCAACCATCAATACTAAAAATTTAATTTTAAGAAGATTAAAAAATGAAGACTTTGAAAATTATTATGAATATATTTCTGATGATAAAGTCAAAAAACAATTTAATTTTAATTATAATGAAGAAGAATGCAAAGCCAGATTAGAAAATTTGGTTAAACGTTATGATGAAGAAATAAAACCTTTTGTTTGGGGTATAGCTTTAAAAACTACTAACGAACTTGTTGGAATAATATCAGTAGATAGTTATTCTATGGTAAATAAAAAATTTAGTCTTGCTTGTGGAATTACAGAAAAATATAGAGGTCATGGTTATGCTTATGAAGCAACATATCAACTTATTGATTATATGTTTGAGAATGTTGGTATGCATCGTTTAGAAATTGCCCATATAATAGGCAATATTGCCTCACAAAAGACAATTGAAAAATTAGGAGCTAAATTTGAAGGGGTTGCTAGGGAATCAAAGTTTTATATTGATGGCTTTGAGGATAGAAAAATATATAGTATTTTAAAACCAGAATGGGAAGAAAATAAAAAGGATATGATAGGATAATGAACTATAATGTTTCAGCAATTAGTAAAGTTAAAAACAAATATATCAAAAAGAAAATCTATAATTTAAATAAATTTTTATTAAAACAAAATGAAAAAGTTGCTTATGCGTATAGAAATTTAGAAACTGATGATATGTTTTCATTTAATCCTGACGTTTGTTTTTATAGTGCAAGTGCGATAAAATTTCTGGTATGTTTATATATTTATAAACAAGCCGAGGAAAATCCAACTTTATTAGATAAAAAATTAAACTTAGTAGAAGAAGATTTTAAAGGTGGTAGCGGTGTTTTAAGTGATGATAAATCTGTAACTGAATATACAATAAGAGAATTAGTTTATTATGCACTTAAAGAAAGTGATAATACAGCTTATATAAAATTAGTAAATTTTGTTACTCCTGAAAAATTAAAGGAATTTGGTTTATCATTAGGAGCGAATCACACTTTGGAAGGTAAAGATTTATTTGGAATAACTAACGCGTATGATATGGGAGTATATTTAACCCATTTATACAATTATTTAAATACAAATACTAAACTTAGTAATGAATTAAAAGAAAGCATGCTAAACCCATCATATCAAATAATTAAATCAAAAAGTATCGACAATAATTTATTTGTACGAAAATATGGAAGTTTTGGAATTGCTTTTCATGAGGTCGGAATTGTATATGATGAAAATCCATATATTCTAATTATTCTAACGCAAAAAAATGAACTTAAAGAAAAGATTAATTATATTAATAAAGTAGCTAAGAAAATTAACAAAATACACAAACTAATTAAAAATCGAAGTAGAAAAGGATGATTTTATGATTAAAATTGGAATTTTACCAACAACACAAATTAACGAAAAAGATAACCCATATAATGATGTATATATGTTTTATAATATTGTCACAAAACGGATTTACGAATCTGGCGCCATTCCGGTTGGAATTATTTTGAATGACGGAAAATTAGATATAAATAGTTTAGGAATGTGCGATGCTTTGCTTATAGGTGGTGGTAAAAAAATTGAACCATACTTTTTAGAGGCAATAAATTATGCCATTGAAAATAATGTTCCACTTCTTGGTATATGTTTAGGTATGCAATCAATTGGAGTATTTTCATATTTAGAAACATTATTAAAAGAACAAAATATGGATTTATCTACTCAAAATGTTTATGCTATGTTTGATAAAATTAAGGCAGAAAATATTCAGTTCTTAAGACCAGTAGATAATCATTATAATGTAAAAATTACTAGAAGTAATTACCCAGAAAATATGCATAAAGTGAAAATAAACAGAGATTCAAAGTTATATGGAATATATAATGAAGATGAAATTGATATTGTTAGTATGCATAGGTATGCAGTAAATAAATATGGTGAAAATGTTTTAGTAAACTGTTTATCTGAGGATATAATTGAGGGTTTAGAATATAAAGATAATGACTTATTTATTTTAGGTGTACAGTGGCATCCAGAGCTTGAAGAAAGGCATAATAAATTATTTAAAACTTTAGTCAAAGAGGCTAAAAGGAGAAAAAAATGAAATATAATATTTTAGTTAACAAAGAAAATCCAATTGATAAAAATTTTAAAGTAAATAATTTGGTATCTGTTGGAAAAAATTATAGTGGTGAAAATGACTGTTATACCGATGAAGATATTTTATTAGAGGAAGAAGCTGCCTTAGCATTAAAAGAAATGCTTGATGCTGCAAATAAGGTAGATTCTAATATTACAGTAATCCCTGATTCTGGTTATAGAAGTTATGAGTATCAAGTCCGCGTTTTAAACTACTATATTGAAAAAGAAGGAGAAGAAAAAGCAAGACATAGGGTTGCAATACCTGGAACTTCTGAACATCATACTGGTTTGGCTATTGATGTAGCTATCTTTGATAATGGCAAATATTTAGATGATGTCACAGGTAATGAAGGGCCTATTAAATTTCTTCATGAAAATTGTTATAAATATGGGTTTATTTTAAGGTATCCTAAGGGTAAAGAAGATATTACAGGTGTTATGAATGAACCATGGCATTTTAGATATGTAGGTAAAGATCTTGCTGAAGAAATTATGCTTAATAATTTAACTTTAGAGGAATGGCATGAAAGAAATAAAAATTTAGATACTGGAAAAAATTTATAATAAAAATACTAGTTTTTTGCTAGTATTTTTTTTATGGCTTATTTTACTAATGATAAATATGTATCGATTGCATACTTTGTTATATTACTTCTATTGATAATACCTACCATTTTTCCATTGTCCATTACTGGAGCTTTTTTAAGATGTTTATCGTTTAAGATACGACATACATCTTCTACGCTTGTATTTATATCAATAGTAATGGTTTTCTTTTTAGCAACATCTTTTGCTTTACTCTTCATTAAGTTAGCTAATTTTTCATCAAAGTTGTTTTCTTCATTTACTATAGCAAATGAGTATGCATTAACAAATAATGGATGTGATTTTGATAGGTATCTCATAATATCTCCATCACTAATGAAACCTGTTAGATTACCTTTTTTATCTACTACTGGAACTCCACTAATTTTCTTATCAGAAATTGTTTTTAATACAGTTAATAAATCGTCTGTTTCTTTAACGGTAAAGACATCTTTTTTCATTATAGTACTTAATGTAATATGTTTTACTTTAGCTGCACTCTTTTCATAACGTTTAACTGATAATGAAATGATAAATCCAATAATTGATATTAACGCAGCTACTAAAAGAGTAATTAGAAATGCTGTATGAAGTCCTTCTACTTCTGAAGCACCACTAGCTATACTAACACTTATCATTAAGGAATATACACCAGTGAATAATGATGATCCTGCACATCCAGCAATTTGGAAACCTGTACTCATCATTGTTACACCATGTGGATTTTGCTCACGGCTAAGGTGTGATAATGCAAAACTTTGAACTGGTCCAATTATAAATGCTGAGCCTATTATTACAGGCACATATAAAATTCCTATTAATAATAATGAATTTATATTGTTTGTTAGTCCTAGTAAAATTATAAAGATAAACATTAATATAAATCCAAATGGTAAAATTTGTTTAGCGCCTTTTTTATCATAAATTCTTCCGGCAATTGGGGCAATTATGCAAGAACAAATTATAGCTGGGAATAATGTTAATGATGCAGTAAATGCTGGAACGTCTAATGCATTTTGAATAAATAATGGCATGATAATATTCATAGCAAATACTATCATTAATGCTAGCATATTTAAAACTATTCCGGTTTTAAATTCTTTTACTTTTAATGGTTCTAAACTAATTAATGGTTCTTTTATTTTCTTTTGTCTATTTACAAATAAGATTAAAAATATTATTCCTATTATTATTCCTAGTAAGGCAATTATTAAGTTACCTTGAAATATAGTTGAGATTCCATATAAAAGTCCAATTAAAGTTAAGCTTATAAAGATAACTGATATGATATCTAGTTTTGGATTACCTAATCTTTCTGATTTACCTAGGATAATAGATGCCAAGATAAATAAGATACATGTTAAGGCTCCAAATACCCAGAATAATACATGCCAGCTTCTAATACTAAGTAAGAATCCGGCTCCAATGATACTTAATGATGGACCTAATGTTGTCATGGCTCCCATAACTCCCATATAAGTTCCTATTTTTTCTTTTGGAACAACACTTAAGGTTAAATTCATTCCGATTGGAATTAACATTCCTGTTCCTAATGATTGAATTATACGTCCTGTTAGTAAGACTTCAAAGTTTGGAGCAAGCGCACAAATTAAACTACCAATTATTAATAAGCCTACTGTAAACAAGAATAATGGTTTTGTTTTGAACTTCCTAAATAAGAATGCAGAAACTGGTACCATTATAGCAGCACCTAACATATAGGCTGTTGTAAGCCATTGTACGGTCCCTACTGATACACCAAAGTCCTTCATAATTGGTGTGAATGCAATATTTAAAAAGGTTTCATTAAATGTTGCTAAAAAAGATGCAAATGCTGTTACTACCAATATTAATATTGGTTTTTTTGTTTTCATAAAATCTTCCTTTCTACTTATAAAAGGCCAAAAAAAGACACGGATAGATAGCTCTTTCCGTGATCAGATTTACGTGTATATGTATACACCACTTGTTTCCTGGGCTTTTATTTACAAAATAAATTTTAACATATTTTTTTATTTTTAGTCAAGTAGTTTTTTTTATTTTTAAGTAAAATATCATAGGTAATATTCTCCAAAGACTTACATTTTTTGCGAAGGTGTAAATAAAAAAGAATAGATTTTTATCTATTCTAATATAGCTTTTATTCTTCTAACGCCTGCACTACTTGCTTCTTCTTTTTTAATTTTAAAATGTCCTAATTCATTTGTATTTTTAACGTGTGGTCCACCACAAAGTTCTTTTGAAATATTTCCGATTGAATAAACTGTTACTTCATCTGGATATTTTTCTATGAACATGCATTCAGCACCTGATTTTAAAGCTTCTTCTTTATTCATAACTTCATGAGTAACTTCTAATCCTTCTTCTATCCATTTGTTTACTAAATCTTCGGTTTGTTTCTTTTCTTCATCGGTTAATTTATGATCACATGAGAAATCAAATCTCATTCTTTCTTCGGTTATGTTACTTCCTTTTTGATGAACATCTTTATTTACTACTTCTTTTAAAGCGGCATTTAATAAATGTGTTGCTGTGTGATATTTTGTTTCAATTTCACCATTTCCTGAAAGTCCACCTTTAAATTTGCCTGCTGAAGCTGTTCTTGATTTTTCTTGATGTTCTTTAAATTTTTGTTTAAACCCTTCGATATCGACTTTTAGGTTATGTTCTTTTGCAAGTTCTTCTGTAAGTTCAATTGGAAATCCGTATGTATCATAAAGTTTAAAAGCTAAATCTTTATTAATTGTATCATTATTTAAATGATTTTTTATTTTTTCAAATTCTCTTAGTCCCTTCTCTAAAGTTCTACCAAATTTTGCTTTTTCATTTGTAAGCACTTCTAATACAACATCATGATTGTCTTGTATTTCTTTATAATATTTTTTATATTTTTCCATGATAACTTCAGCTATTTGTAAATCCCAATCACTATTTATATCAATATTTAATTGTTTAGCATGTCTAATGGCTCTTCTAATTAATCTTCTTAAAATATAACCTTGATCAGTATTGCTTGGTTTTACCCCCGCTGGATCAGCTGAAATAAATACAGCTGTTCTAATATGATCAGCAATTATTCTCATTGATTTTTCATTACCTTCATATGGTAGGTTTGTTATTTCTTCTATTTTTGTGATTACATCTTTCCATACCGAACTTTGATAGTTGTCGTTAATACCTTCTAAAACGGCAGCTACTCTTTCTAGCCCCATTCCTGTATCAACATTTTTTTGTGGAAGTTCTGTAATGTTTCCGTTTTCATCTTTATAGAACTCCATAAATACGTTATTCCAAATTTCAACCCATCTATCGTCTTCTGGATCAAATTTTTCTGGAATTTCATCATTACTTCTAAAATAAAATATTTCAGTATCGCTGCCACATGGGCCTGCTTCACCTGCAATCCAAAAATTGTCTTCGGTTGTATAGGCTATTCTATCTTCCTTAATTCCAAGTTCTTTCCATTTGTTAGCAGAAACTTCATCTCTTGGAATTTTATCATCACCAGCAAATACGGTTACAGCTAATCTTTCTACTGGTATATTTAATGTTTTTGTTAAAAATTCAAAACTAAATGTAATACTTTCTTCTTTAAAATAATCTCCTAATGACCAGTTCCCAAGCATTTCAAAAAATGTGTGGTGAGTTTTATCTCCAATTTCGTCTAAATCGTTTGTTCTTATACATTTTTGATAATCACAAAGTCTTGTACCATATGGATGTTTTTCTCCCATTAGATATGGAACTAATGGCTGCATTCCAGCTGTGTTAAATAGTACGGTTGGGTCATTTTCTGGTACGACTGGAGCACTTGGTATTTGTTTGTGGTCTTTACTAATAAAATAATCTATATATAAATCTTTAATATTCATTATTCCACCTCTTCTAATATGTCTATTACTTTCTTTTCTAAGTCTTTTATATTACCATCATTGGTAATTACATAATCATAATTGTTGTAGTCATCTAAAGCATGTTCTGTAATATGTTCTTTTTGTTTTTCAGTTAATTCGTTTGTAAAGTTTGGTCTTTCAACTTTTATTACTTTAACATTTTTAAATAGTTTTTTGGGCACTTCTAATTCATTTGGAAATCTTGCGCCGGATATTATTATAACATCAAAAAAATATTTGTAAACAGTTATATCCTCACATAAACGATTTATAAAAAAATCTTTATTTATTTTGTTTCTAACAATATCGGTTCCTAATATTTGTAAAAGTTCTCTAGGTTTTGTTTCATCGCTACCATCCCAATTAGTTATTTTCATGGCATAATTTTTTATATAATCTGTAAAACCTAGATTAACTACTGATTGTTTTTTATTTTCGTAGTATTTTGTAATTATTTCCATAACTGTATCTTTTCCACTTCTCGCTTTTCCAGCCAAAAGATATATTTTTGTTTCTTTCATTTTGTCCCTCCTAAAAGAAAAAGATACCACGTGTTCTAGGAACGAAAAGCCGTGGTACCATCCTAATTAATCTTAATTTATATAACGGTTTTACCCGGATGTGTTTGCACATCACTAAAAAGGAGCTTTCAGTTAATTTGTTTTACTAGTTTCCACCTAACACTAGCTCTCTATAAAAACTAAATTAACTTACTTTTCTTTTTTTGCGTTTTTATTTATTTTTTTTACTCTAATTTTTGTATCGGAGACTTCTAAAAGTTCAGGCTGCCTATCAATAATACCATATTTCTTATCAAAGAATTGGAATATTGTTTTTCCAACTGCAATACATGGAGTTGAAATGATCATTCCTAATATTCCAAAGAAATATCCAAATACTAATAGTCCTAGCATAATTGTTACTGGATGTAGTTTTGTTGTTTTTGACATAATAAATGGCTGTAAGAAGTTCCCCTCTAAGAATTGAATTACTACAATTACTATTAATGATAAAATTCCGATTGTTGGGCTTTGAGTAAATCCAACGATTACGGCTGGGGCTCCCCCGATATATGGTCCAGCATATGGGATAAGATTTGTAAGGCCACAGAAGAAACCGAATAAGGCAGGTGCCTTTAATCCAACTAACCATAAACCTATTGAAGTTAAAATAAATACTGCTGAACAATCTATTATGGCGCCATTTACATATTTTCTAAGTGAATTATTAACATCGTTAATTAAATCCATACTTGTTTCTCTAAATTTTCTTGGTAAAAAATTAATAAGTGCAGCTTTTGATGTAGAACTTACAAGTAGGAAAAATCCGATGATTAGCCCTAATACAAGTGTGCCCATACCAGAGAAGAATCCCGATATAATGTTAAATAATACTGCTGGAAGTTCTTTGGTTATGCCTGCTGCTGTTTGATTGAATTTACTAAAGAATTCATCCTTTATGGCGTCTGCATCAATATTTTGAATGTTATTTATGTGTTCAAATATTCCTAAACACCATGTTTTTATAGATTCAAATACATTGGGAGCTATTTTTGCAAATTCCGTTATTTGATTTGCAAGGAGTGGAATTAAAGCAGCAAGTACTAAAAATACGATTAGGAATAAAATTAAATATGTTATTATGGCTCCAAAGGTTCTTTTTATTCCTTTTGTTTGCATCCATTTTACAAAAGGATCAAATAGCCAAGCTATTAAAATACCTATAAATAATGGGGCAACAATTTTTATTACTGTCCATATAAAGCTTAAAATGTTTGTTTCTTTAAATAATAGTATAATTAAATATAAGCCTAGTGCGACTAATAGAAAGTATGTAACATTTAGTACTTTTGAAGCACGATCAGCTACTTCATTTATTTTCTGCTTATCTATATTTGTACTAGATTTTTTTCTAAGCATTGTTGTTCACCTTCTTTATACTTGTAATAGTTCTGCTTCTTTTTCTTTTAATAATACATCAACTTTTTTATTATACTCATTAATTAAATCTTGAACATCTTCTGACATACCTTTTTTATCATCTTCAGTTGCTTCTAACTTTTTGATGTCGTTATTGGCATCTTGTCTTACATTACGTAAGGATACTTTGCAGTCTTCTGCAAT
This sequence comes from uncultured Bacillota bacterium, assembly GCA_948466255.1. Taxonomy (GTDB): domain Bacteria; phylum Bacillota_I; class Bacilli_A; order RF39; family UBA660; genus Coprosoma. The sequence goes on from CAOJZV010000003.1 coordinate 42,300, forward strand.
TTGTTTTACTTGTTTTACATATTCCCTTCTTGTTTCTTCTGTGAGTGCGGGAATATTTAAAATTATGCTTTCTCCGTTATTGTTTGGAGTAAGTCCAATGTTAGCTTCAAATATTGCTTTTTCAATAGTGCTTAAGCTTGATTTATCAAATGGTTTAATCATAAGTTGTCTAGCTTCAGGGATTGAAATTGTAGCTAACTGTTTTAATGGGGTATCAGTTCCATAATATGATACCATAATTCCATCTAAAATAGCTGGATTGGCTCTACCGGCTCTAACGTTCGTGAATCTTCTTTGCATAGCTTCAATAGCTTCCTGCATTTTTGTTTCTGTTTCCAATAAAATATCTTCCATTTTTTTCTTCCTTTCTTATTATTACTATTATAATATATATATGAATTTGCTGCAAGTATGAATTGTAAGTTTTATATTATTTTTATTATATATAAAATTATATTGAAAAGAAAAAACCTTAATAGGTTTTTATAAATATTGTTTTATATTTTCAAATTCTTTTCCACTATCTAAATCAGTTTTAGAAAGTGCTTCAAATAATTTCTTTTGTTCTTTAGTTAATTTTTCTGGAGTTTTAACTTTTAAAACGATATACATATCACCTTTTCCAAACGAATTTATATTTTCTACTCCTTTGCCTCTTACTCTATGTTTATCATTACTTTGACTTCCTGCTGGGATTGTTAAAGTAATTGGCCCATAAAGAGTTGGAACTTTCTTTTTACATCCTAAAGCAGCTTCTGAAATAGTAAGTGGTAAATCTAAGTAAATATCATTACCTTCCCTTACATATATTGAATGTGGTTTTACAATAAATTCTATGTATATATCACCATTAGGTCCGCCATTTGTTCCAGCCTCTCCTTTGTCTTTAATTCTTAATTGGTTACCTGTATCTACACCAGCTGGCACTTTGACTTCAATTTCTTTATTAGCTCTTACGGCTCCTGTTCCATGACATTTTTTACATTCTTTTTTATATGTCTTCCCTTTTCCTTCGCACTTTGGACATATTGTTTTGGTCATGAAAGCCCCAAAGATTGTTTGTTGTTCACTAGTAATTTGTCCTGAACCATGGCATTCATCACAGGTTTTCTCATCAAATCCACCTTTACCGTGGCATTCATCACATGTTTCATTTAAGGTTAAAGTTATATCTTTTTTTGTTCCAAATACGGCTTCTTCAAATGTTAATTCCATTTGAATTACTGTATCTGGTCCTTTCGTTGGTCTTGAAGTACTACCTCCACCAAATCCACTAAAACCAAAATCGCTGAAATTACTGAATCCTCCACCGAAGCTTCCACCGAAGGCTTCTCTTATAATGTCTGAAAAGTCAAAGCCACTAAAGTCATATCCACCTGCGCCATTATTATCAAATGCACTATGGCCAAACTGATCATATTGCTTACGTTTTGTTTCATCTGATAATACTGCATAGGCTTCTTGGGCTTCTTTAAATTTTTCTTCAGCATCTGGTTCTTTTGAAACATCTGGGTGATATTTCTTTGCTAATTTCCTAAAGGCACTTTTGATTTCATTTTGGGTTGCGTTTTTGTCAACGCCCAAAACTTCATAGTAATCTTTTTTATTCATAATTCCACCACCTAATTACTTAATAACTGTTCTAATTCGTTTAAATATTCTTTAAACATATCCATAGCACTTTGGATGACCTTTGGATCTGTTAAATCTACACCGGCAATTTTTAATTCATCTAATGGATACATACTACCACCTGTTTTTAGGAATTCTAAATAGTTTTCTTTAGCATTTTCTTTACCTTCTAAAATTCCTTTTACGATATGGCAAGCAGCTGCAAGTCCAGTTGAATATTTATAAACATAGAAATCATAGTAGAAATGAGGAATTCTTTCCCATTCATATTGTATTTCTTCATCTATGATTATATCATTACCAAAGTATTTTTGCACTAATTTATAGTAAGTATCATTTAAAACTTCGGCTGTTAATATTTCACCATTTTCATTTTTTTCTGATATTATTTTTTCAAATTCAGCAAACATTGTTTGTCTAAATATTGAAGCTTTAAATAATTCTAATATTTGGTTTAATATATTTATTTTTTCTTCTTTGGTTTTAACTTTATTTAACATATAATTATTAAATAAAAGTTCATTTACTTGGGACGCTACTTCAGCGACAAATATTTCATAGTATCCATATTGAATAGGGTTGTTTTTATGTGAATAATAACTATGCATAGAGTGACCTAATTCATGGGCTAAAGTAGAAACATCATGATATTTCCCTTCAAAGTTTAATAGAAGAAATGGATTTGTTAAATAAGAGCCACCTGAATATGCTCCACCTCTTTTGTTTTTGTTTGGATAAATATCTATCCATCTTTCATTAAAGGCTCTATTTAGGTTTGTAATATAATCATTACCTAAAACGTTTAAAGCATCTACTACAAAATGTTTAGCTTCTTCAAATGTGTATTTGTTATTTACTTCTTTAGAAATATCTACATATATATCATATAAATGCATTTCATCTAAATTTAATGCCTTTTGTTTTAATTTATAGTATTTATATAAATTATCTAAATTTTTACTTACGGTTTCTATTAGATTATTATATACATCGACACTTACGTTATCACTAAATAGTGAAGCTTCTAAACTACTATTAAAATGTCTTACTTTACTAAAAGCAGTTTTTTTGTCTACAAAAGCAGATAGTGCGAGTGCGAATGTATTATTAAACTGTTTCATCACTTTATAATTAGTTTTAAAAGCAGCTTTTCTAACATTTCTATCTTTTGACATTATATATGTACTATAATTTGTGCTTGTTAGTTTTACTTCGTTTCCTTCTTCATCTTTTATAGTTCCATAATCTATTTCAGAATCTGAAAGCATATTAGATATTTTTACTGTATTTGAAAAGGCTTTGCTTAAAGATGAAATAAGTTTTTCTTCTTTTTCAGAAAGTATATGTGGTTTTTCTCTAAAAATATTTTCTAAAACAAATCCGTATTCTTTTTCTAATTTAGGATTTTCTTTATAGTAGCTTTCTATGTTTTCTAAACCAAATTCTAATAATTTTGGCGATAGAAAACTAGCATTTTCTGAAAATATTTCATATAATGTATGAATCTTTTCTTTCCATGCTTGATTTTTATTGTTTGCGATATCTTCATCATATTTTTGACTTACATATGTCCATAGTTTATCTAGGGTCATATCGATATCATAATATGTTTTTAGAGTATTATATAGATTATCACTACTATTTAGAAATGTAGTTTCGTTTTCTTTAAACTTTTTTATTCCTTCTGTTACTTTATTATAGTCTATTTGTAATTCGCTTTCATTTTTATAAACTGTGCTTAAATCCCACTTATATTTTTCTTCTACTTCTTCTCTGGTTTTTTCATTCATGTTTGTCCCTTTCTAGAAAGAAAGTTCTAGCTAACTAGAACTTATTTTTCTTTTGATTATTTTTCTTCGTATTCTGCATCTTTTACATCGTCGTCTTTATCTTCAGTTTTTGTTTCTTCAGCCTGTGCTTGTTTAGCTGCTTGTTCATATAGTTTTGCACCTAGTGCCATAGCTGATTCATTTAATTTTTCTGTTTTCTTTTTGATATCTTCTACATCATCTTTTTCTAATGCTTCTTTTAATTCTTTAATTTCGTTTTCTGCTTTTTCTTTATCTTCTTTACTTACTTTATCACCTAATTCTTTAATTGATTTTTCTGTTAAGAAGATTGCTTGTTCAGCTTCATTTTTAGCATCGGCTGCTTCTTTACGTTTTTCATCAGCAGCTTTATTTTCTTCTGCTTCTTTTACCATTTTATCGATATCTTCATCTGATAATGCACCGCTTGAAGTAATGGTAATAGATTGTTCTTTACCGGTTCCTTTATCTTTAGCGGTAACGTTTACGATACCATTGGCATCAATATCAAATGTTACTTCGATTTGTGGTACTCCTCTTGGAGCAGCTGGGATATTAGTTAATTGGAAATTACCTAATGTTTTATTGTCAGCAGCCATTGGTCTTTCACCTTGTAAAATGTGGATATCAACGGCTGGTTGGTTATCAGCAGCAGTTGAGAATACTTGTGATTTACTTGTTGGAATTGTTGTATTTCTTGGGATTAATACTGTACAAACTCCTCCTAAAGTTTCGATACCTAATGATAATGGAGTTACGTCTAATAATACGATATCATTAACGTCTCCTACTAGAACTCCACCTTGAATTGCAGCACCCATAGCTACTACTTCGTCTGGGTTTACATTTTTACTTGGTTCTTGTCCTAATTCTTTTTTGATTAATTCTGATACTTTTGGCATTCTAGTAGAACCACCAACTAGTAATACTTTATCAATATCTTTTTTAGTAAGATTAGCATCTTTTAATGCTTTTCTGATTGGCTCTAGTGTTGACTCTAATAAGTCATCTGTTAATTCTTCGAATTTAGCTCTTGTTAAAGTTAATTCTAAATGTAATGGGCCGTTTTCACCTTGTGATAAGAATGGTAATGAAATATTTGTTGTTGTAACACCACTTAAGTCTTTTTTAGCTTTTTCAGCAGCATCTTTTAAACGTTGCATTGCCATTTTGTCTTTTGTTAAATCAATGCCATTTTCTTTTTTGAATTCACTTGCTAAATAATCGATAATTCTTTGGTCGAAGTCATCTCCACCTAAACGGTTATTACCACTTGTTGATTTAACTTCGAATACTCCGTCTCCGATTTCTAGGATTGAAACGTCGAATGTTCCTCCTCCTAAATCATAAACTAAGATTTGTTCTGTTTTATCTTGTTTATCAAGACCATATGCAAGCGCAGCTGCAGTTGGTTCATTGATAATTCTTTCTACTTCTAAGCCAGCTATTTTACCAGCATTTTTTGTTGCTTGTCTTTCGGCATCGTTAAAGTATGCAGGTACTGTAATAACGGCTTTTGTTACTTTTTCTCCTAAATAACTTTCAGCAGTTTTCTTTAGGTCTCCTAAAATCATAGCACTGATTTCTTCTGGAGTATATTCTTTACCATTAACTTTTATTTTTTCTTTTGTTCCCATTAATCTTTTTACTGAGGCAACGACATCTGGGTTTGTTACCATTTGGTTTTTAGCTGGTGTACCAACTATAATTTCATCATTTTTGAAAGCTACTACTGATGGAGTTGTTCTATTTCCTTCAGCATTGGCGATTACTTTTGCTTCACCACCTTCATATACTGCGACGCAGCTATTTGTTGTTCCTAAGTCAATTCCTATTATTTTACTCATTTTTAATCATCCTCTCTTTTTTTATTCGCTAACTTTTACCATAGCGCTTCTTATAACTTTATCTTTTAATAAATATCCTTTTTGTAATACTTCGATTACCATACCAGGTTCTACCCCTTCTACTTTTTCGGTTAGCACAGCTTGGTGGTAATTAGGATCAAATGGTTTTTTATTGCCATCAATCGCTTTGATTTCAAATTTATTTAATACATCAGTTAAATGACAATATATCATTTTAAATCCTTCTAAAAATTTTGATAGTTCATCTTCTAGATTATCATCATCTAAACTTATTGCTCTTTCAAAATTATCGATGATTGGAAGTAATTCTTTAGCAATATCTTCATTTGAATATTTTAGCATTCTAGTAACTTCTTCTTCTTTTCTTTTTCGGTAATTTATCATATCAGCATCTTTTCTTAATAGTGCTTCTTCTAAAGATTTTATTTTTTCTTCAGATTTATTTTCTTTTTTTATTGTTTTTTTTAGTTTATCTGTCAGTTTTTTTTCTTTACTTTCGTCTTTTGCTTTTTCTTCTTTTATATTTTCTTGTTTGTCTTCTGTTTTTTTAGTTTCTTCTTTTTTCAGTTTTTCTTTTTCTTCCATTTTATCACCCATTCATTTTATTTAACTTTTTCTAAGTTTATATTTTATTTATGTTCTCTTTGATATAGTTTAGCAAAGCTTCAGCTCGGTCATATTCCATACGTTTTGGTCCAATTAAAGCTATTGTTCCTTCAATACCATCTTTGGTATAATATGTTCTTATAACTGAAACATCATCATCTACTCCATTTTCACTACCAATATGAATATTTATTCCGTCTTCAGTAGTACTAATGTTTTTAATTAAATTAGAATCTTCAAATTTGTTTAATATATTACGTACTTTGGTAATATCATCAAATTCTGGTGAACCTAACAATTTTGCTTTCCCTGAAACTTTAATATCTGGATGGACAGCAAAGTCATTAAATGCTGTATAAAATGCATTATACAATGCTTCATGTTGTTTAACATATTTACCAATAATTGGTTTTACCTCAAATTCTAAGGCTTTACTAACTTCAGAAAGTGGTGTACCGACGATTAATCTATTAATAATATCAACTGTTTGTTTTATTTCTGCTTGTGATACTGTTTCTTTTATTGTGACATTTCTATTTTCTACGTGACCTTTATCGGTTATTACAATTGCAGTCATTGTATTTGGACTAGTTGGTACTGCTTCTATTTTTACTACTCTATTGTTTTCTGAGGCATTACCTAAAACTACTGCTGTATAGTTTGTTAATTCTGAAACGATTTCCATACTTTTTTCAATTGCATCACTTAAAACTAGTGAATTGTTTCTGAAAATTGTTTGTAGTTTTAACATATCTTCGCCAGTTAATTCTTTGGCCTGCATAATATTATCAACATAATATCTATAGCCTTTATCACTGGGTACTCTGCCTGATGATGAATGTGTTTTTTCAAGCATGCCTTCGCTTTCTAATGCGGCCATTTCATTTCTAATGGTAGCGCTAGAACAGTTCATAATATCACATAAAGCTTTTGAGCCTACTGGTCTTGCAGTTTTGATGTAATTTTCAACAATGAGTTTTAATAAATGCTCTTGCCTTTCTGTTATCACAATATCACCTCGTTTGTGTTTATTGGCACTATTTTAGCACTCTACTTTTTTGAATGCTATTTGAATTATAACATTATATGTTAGCACTGTCAATAGTATACTGCTAATTTCACATATTTTCTCATATTCTTCCATTTTCACTATTATAAAGCTTTATTTATTACAGATTTTGTTGTTTTTTGACCAATGCTTTTTTTATTTTGGTAAGTTGTTATTTTTATGTTATCTGTATTTAGATACTTTTCTATATTTTCATCGCCTTTTCTACAGATTAATATTCCTATCGTTGGATTATGGTGAGGCTTTTTTAATTCTAAATCAATATAGTTAATGTAAAATTGTAACTGTCCAATATCTTCTTTTTTTAGGTCTTGAATTTTTAATTCAATAACTACATAGCAATCTTTTTCAACATTAAAAAATAATAAATCTATATAATGAAATTTACCGCCTACTTTTAGTTTCTTTTCACTTCCCATAAATGAAAATCCTGCACCTAACTCTAAAAGAAATGTCTCTATTTGTTTTAATATTGCCTGTTTTAAGGCCTTTTCGTTTAGTTCTTTATCTTTTAATTCTTGTAAATCAATTAGAAGTGGGTCCTTTATAAATTCCATTATGTTCATTGTGTCATCCTTTCTCATTATTTCAATATTTTCTTTTGTCTTATCATCCAATCTTTCAAAAGCATTGTTTTTTATTTCTTCTTGCAACTGCCTTACTGAGATATTATTCTTATTTATTAAATTAATATAGTAATTTCTTTTGCTTTTATCTTTGATGGGTAATATATTTACTATATGTGTCCAAGTGATGAAATGTTGCGTCAGTGACGCAACATTTGGAAAAAGTAAATAAAATTTTTTCATTCTTGTTAATGATGTATAATTATAACCGGCTCCGTATAAATTGGTTAGTTCTATTCCAAGTTCTTTTATATAACTATTTCCATATCTTATTTTGTCTTCATTGTAGGCATTTACTATTTCTTTTCCAATATTCCAATTAGTAATTAATTTATCTCTTTCTTCCTCTGAGTTTCTTACTTTATTTTGTACTATATTGTTCTCAATTAGTGTTTTTATGTTTTTTGTATAAATATTTTCTTTTATTTGTGGCATATTTTTCTTCCTTTCTTTTTGTTTTTTTGCACCTCGTATATATCCTACGAGATTTATATAGTGATTTCCTTTTTATTTTTGAAATTTTTGTATATTTTTTTGATTTTATCTATATTATATAAGTGATACTGCTATTTGACTTGACAGTTATTTTGTAGTATCATTTGTTATAGATGTGGATGAACTGTTACTACCTTCCGCTTTGGGCGTATAACAAAGGATCAAGTTTTACTTGAAGCATGAGTTAAAGTAGTAGGTTCTTTCCACATTGTTTTTATTTTTAAATATTTACTTTTTTGTGGAACAATTTCTACTACATAAGTCGTAGTATTATTTAATATTTTTATATATCTTATGGAAACACCTTCTTTATTGGGTGTTCCTTTTATTATGTAATCTGGTTTATTTATTATTTTAGGAATATTTTTAATATCTTCTTTTGTGATAGGAATTTGTTTTTTTGAATTTTCTACTTTTTTATTACCATGATTATTTAACATATGACGAATATCATTATCTAGTAAAATATGTATTCTATTATCTACATTTATGCCTAATAATAAATGTTTTTTTTGATGCTTTAATATTGATTTTACCTAAATAATTTTTATTTTTTGAGTTTTTGTTTAAAATGGCATTTTCGATTTGTTTTTCTAAATTTAAAAATAAAATATTATCTTTGTGTTGGTTCATTTTATCACCTCGTATATATCCTACGAGATTTATATAGTGATTTCCTTTTTATTTTTGAAATTTTTGTATATTTTTTTTATTTTTTTTAAAACTATTATTAGGTGAACTATATGAATATATTAATTTATGCTGGAATTTTTATTTTTAAAGCGATTGAAGAAGCTCTTAGAACACTTCATATTATTGTTGTTTCTAATGGTAAAAAATGGCTTGGGGCGATTGTTCAATTTTTTGTAGCAATTATTTGGCTCGTAGTTACAGGTACGGTTATTGTAGACATTAAAGAAGATCCTTTGAAAATTTTCTTTTATGCGATTGGGTCTTTATTTGGTTCTTATTTAGGTAGTGTTTTGGAAGAAAAAATTGCTTTGGGTTATGTTGTTTTGATGGCTGAGGTAAGTGATGATGTAGCTAAGTCATTGATTATTAGACTTAGAAAAGCTAGATTTGGGATTAAAAGTGTTTTAGGAGGTAAAGAGGAAACAGTATTATTAATGATTACTGCAAAACGTAAAAAAACTGATGAGGTTATTGAAATCATCAGATCTTTTGATAAGGATGTAGAGATTATGACTGAAAGTGTTAATATTGTGAAATCTCATTTATAAATTCATGTATTTCTTTACTTTTATCAGTGATAATATTTGCTTTGTTTTTTATTTTATTAAATATTTCTTTATTATTTATGGTCCAAGCAAAAGTCTCTTTTTTAGGGACTTTTTCTATATGTCTATAATTTACTGAATTAAAATCAAAATTATTTTCTAAATGATTTGTATTTAGTTTTATTCCGATAATTAAACCTGCTTTATATTTTGGATATCTTTTCTTTAGTGTTTCTAATAGTTCATAATTAAAACTACACAAATAATAATTTAAATTATATTTTTTTAATAGTTTATTTAGTTTAATTAATAATAAATTATTATTTTTCTTTTCTTCTTTTATTTCTATTAATAATATTTTTTTTGAATTTATTTGTTCTAATACTTCTTCTAAGGAGTTTAATCCTTTTTTTTGAAGTATTTTTAATCTTGTTTTTTCTATATAATATCCAGCATAAAATGGATCGTGATGAATAACAAAATTATAGTCTTTTGTCATTCGTATATCTATTTCTATTCCATCTATATAGGGAATTGTTAAACTATTTAAAATAGCCTCCATTGTATTTTCTTTATGGATTTCATCATTGGCTCTATGGGCAATTATTTTCATGGTTACACCTCTAATAAAGTATATGAAAAAAGAACAATTATTTATCTAATTGTTCTATCTAGTTTTACCTTGCTCTGGATTGTGTTCTACATAATTATCAAAATCAATCCATAAAGCGTTTCTCATATCCTGTTTTTCTTTTTCAGTTAAATTAGGATTATTATTGATTTCTTGTTCTAATTTAGTATAACCTTCTAAATTTTGATCAACTGAATAATCTGGTGAAAGTTCAGGTTGATTTAATATTTCTTGACTTTCTTCTAATAATTCTTGGGTCTTAGGTGAATATTCTGAATTTTTCTTCTTAATTATTTCATCTACTTGATCTTTTGTCAAATAGCCATATTGTTTTCCATCAGTTTTCTTAAGTTCCTCTGAAAGATTTTTTACTCTAGTTGCTTCATCCATAGGAACAATTTCTTCTTTAAAGTCTAAATTTTCTTCAGCTCGTGCTGTTATAGTACCATTTGCAAGGCCTTCTGCAAGTTTAACGACATTTTCTTTTTTGGATTCTTCTACATCTAATTTCTGCTCCATATCATCATCTAATAAAATATTTTCAGCTTCTTTTGATATTTGAGAATTTAAATAATCAAACAAATCTACATATTGGTCTCTATGATAAGGTTCTTTTTCAAATTTTGTATTTGTATATGCATTTTTTCTTTCCTCTTCTAATTTAACTCTATCACAACTTTTTGCCATAGCTAATGCCATATCATCAGATAATCCATATATTTCTTGTTGTAATGCAAATAAATCTTTATTTAATTCATCAATAGATTTTTCATCATATCTATGCTCATTAATAAAGTCTGTTCTTGTAATTTGAGATAGAGCTTGTTTTGCCTGCATAGCGATTTTTTCTTTTTGTGCCAAATCAAGTATAGATGTCTGTTGATGCTGATTATTAATAGCACTTGATTCTACTGCAATTTCCGTTTTTACATTTACGGATAAGTTATTTAAAAGTTCTACCTTTTTTTGCTCATATAACATTGGATCTTCAAGTTTCTCATCACTTAACCTTTTATTAAGAAGTTCTGCGACATATCCGCTCGTAAATAATTCAAAGTATTTTTCATCTTTAATACCTAAATCATGTGCCCTATTAATTAATCCATTTATTGATGGATAAGTTTTTGTCACATCTTCATTAATTAAAGACACAATCATAGCACTATTCATTAACGCTTCTTTAACTTCCTCCTCATTCATTTGCTCAAATAACCTATCCCATTCTTCATGATTTAACTTCCCGTATTTATCTAATTCAGATTTTACCTCTTTCGGAAGCTCTTCCATATTTTCATTAATAGTAGTTAATCTTCTTTTTTTCTCATTAATTGTATCAGTAAGTTTATCAGCTAATTCATCCGCTTTTTCACCTGCTAAACTTGATTTTAAATTTTCCAAAGCTATTTCTGATTCAGTTATATCTTGAGTTAATTTTTGTTTAGTATCTGATAACAAAGCATACATCCCACATTTAGCTGGTTGTGATGCTAAACGGCTAACTGAAGTCGCAGTATAGTTGCTTACCTTTGAAAAAATATCAACATACTTAGGTGTGCCCAATATCCATTTAATATTTTCTGGTAAATTACATAAAAGTTCATACTTTTTTTCTTCATAATCCCATTTACCATAGGCATTTTTTTTACTTAATCTCTTATCTAAAAGTTCCGCAACATACCCATTTGTAAATAATTCATAACTATGACTATCATTAACATGCAATTGCTTCGCTCTTTCAAATAAACTGGTAATTGACGGATAACTTTTAGATACATCTTCATTAATTAAAATAGAAATTATATTTTTATCCATTAACATCTCTTGTATCTGTTCAGCATTCATTTGTGCAAATAATTTATCCCATTCTTCATGAGTTAAATTTGCATAATCTAATTCATTCATTTTACTCATTATATATCACTCTCTTCCTTATTTTCTAAATTAATTCTTTCTATATCAGTTACTTTTTTATTTTCATAAGTTATTTTATAAATATCAGGTGCTGATGGTGTTCCATTTAATATTTCTTTTCCATTAAAAGTAATATTGAATTTTTTTCCATCGAATGTTTGAGTTGCAATGCTTCCTAGATATGATAGTAATATTATTCCATGGATTACTACTGCAGTACTTTCTTTTTCACCATTTAATACTTCATTAATGAAATTTTGTACTCTTTTATCCATATCATTAAAGGATTCATGAGTATTTAGTTTTAAATTTTTGTTGCCAAACATTTGCTTATTAAAATCATCTGGCATTTCTCTATAATATTCTACATCAAAATCTATTTCATTAATTCTTTTATCTAATTTTATAGAAAGATTTTTCTTGTCTGCTAAATATTTTGCAGTAGCAATTGCTCTAGGAGAACTACTCGCATATAATTCATCAATATTATTTAATTCTTCTATATCGCAAAGTTTTTTCGCCTTTTCCTCACCTTGTACTGATAAAATCATATTTCTATTATATTCTTCCCAAGGTACATTCTTATAATTTTCATAATTTTTAATATTCACGCCTGTCATTGAATGCCTTATCAAATAAATAGTTTTTATCAATGTAACCCCTCCATTTTTAGTATTTGTAGTAATTCTTATATTACCATAACGAATAGCAACACTTTGTTCAATGTATATTTTACTTTATGAGTATATTATACCCCCCCCCCCCCCCCCTGGTTTTGGCAAGTGTTTTTGGGCATAAAATAGCACAAGGGGTAAAAAAATGTAAATATATGAAAAAAGAACAATTATTTATCTAATTGTTCTTTAACGTATTCATATACATCTTTGTTTATATCTTCGATTGTTCTTATTTCTTCATTTGCACATTCTATTGTTTTAAAGTTATATTTATCTGCAAGTTCAATATAAGAATTTTCAGCATGTATTAGATGATTTGTATCTTTTTCATGTTCATCTGGAGCTTCTTCTACTCTACCTGCTTTTAATTCTTTAGCTTTTTCAGTTGGCATATGAAGAAATATTGCGATATCTGGACGAGGTAATTCTAAAAGTTCAAATTCTAAATTAGCTAGCCAATCATACATTTCTAATCTTTCTTTTTTGTCTTCTATTTTTCCACCTTGGTGTGCCATATTAGAATATATATATCTATCTAATATTATATTTGCACCCTGTTCTAACAAAAAGTTTATTTTATCAATATTATACTTTCTATCAGCAGCATAGTAAAGTGAAGCTACTTTTGGATCTACATGAGTAGCACCTTCTTTGAAAAGACTTGGTCCAATTTGAGGTTTTCCTAGATATGCGCCACCGATAATTTTTCCGGTCGGAGAATCATAATTTGGAAAACTAAAATTATCTACTTTTATGCCAGCTTCTCTTAATTTTTTTATTAGTAGTTTTGTTTGTGTTTCTTTTCCTGAACAATCTGTTCCTTCAATAACTATTAATTTACCTCTTGCCATGGTTATCTCCTTTTATATAAAACGTGTTTAAATTTAATTCCTGTTTTTTCGTCCTTAAAATGTGTGAGTTCTGTTCTATCAAAATCTTCTTTATTAAAATTTGGAAAATATACCTCAGCTTCTTTATCTTCAGCATCTATTTCAGTTAAATAAAGTTTATTTGCATATTCTAATAATTCCTTATATATTGAAGCTCCTCCAATATCGAAAACTTCGTCCTCAATATCTTTATAAGCTTCTAAAAACTCTTCTACACTTTGATAAACTTCTACTTCTTCTGGAAATTTTAAATTACTACGTGTTAAAACTAGATGTTTTCTACCTTCTAATAATTTAGGTAATGACTCAAATGTTTTTCTACCCATAATTATATGGTGTCCCATAGTCATTTGTTTAAAAAATTTCATATCTTCTTTAAAGCGCCATATTAAATCATTGTTTTTTCCAATTTCGTTATTTTTGCCGACAGCTACTATTAATGATAAGTTCATAAGTTCACCTCTTACTGTGCGATTGGAAAACTAATTTTTCCATGATGTTTATAATTTAACACTTTAACATCTTTGCATTCTTTTGAATGATCAAAATCATAAAAATCGGTTACTTCAGGATTTATCCATACCTCTGGAGCTGGTAAATCTTCAAGTTCTTCGCCTCTTTTGATTTGTTCTTTTATTCCTTCTATTTGATTTACATATATGTGGGCATCTTTAATACTCCAGTCTAGTATTCCAGGCTCTAAACCTGTTACCTGAGCAAGCATATGAAGTAGTACTGAATATTGTGTAACATTAAATGGAAGTCCTAGCGGAACATCACAACTTCTTTGATGTACCCAAGCATTTAATTTTCCATCTGTTACATCCCATTCACTTGACCAAACACATGATGGAAGTACTGCTGTTCTTAAATAGTCATTTTGCCATAAACTAATTATTCTTCTTCTATCATTTACATTATTTTTTAAACTATCAATTAGATGATCAGTTAATTTAAAACGATTTACAATATAGCCGTAAGCTGTTCCTATTGTATGAGCGTATTCTTTTCCATAATATTTAGCTTCAATAATATTTTTTTGTTTTTCACCATTATATAAACTTTTAGTGGTCATTGGAGTTCCAAGTTCATCGCATTTAGCTTTCAATTTTTTGTCATAATCTTCAGGTGGTACACTAAGTGGATCTAAAACTAAAACTTTTTTATCTTGTTGAAATGGTGTTTCCATGCCTTCTTGTTCATATAAGCGATAAATACCATCTTCATCAATTTCCCATTCATCCCAAATATGAACATTTCTTTCTTGTAACCATCTTACATCGTTACTTTGTACTTGATAAATCCAAAGCATTTCTAAAATAGCTTGTCTAAAGAAAAGCTGTTTGGTTGTAAGAACTGGGAATTCTTCTTCAAAGTCGAAGTGGAAGTGATGTGAAGGCACTTTTATAGTGTTTATTCCTGTTCTATTTTCAACTTCTTTGCCCTCTTCTAATATTCTTTTACATAATTTAAGATATTCTTTATCCCATTTTGACATTTTGTTTCCCCCTAACCTATGATGTTGTCACCATCGAATTTTATATCTAAAAATTTCTTACTAGCAAGTAAATCACACATGTGGACAAATTTTTGATATTTATTTTGTGGTACTGGTAAGACTACGTTGCTATATTGGTTTGTATTAAATGGACCCATATGACTTGAAACGGTAGTTGTTAAAAACTCTATTTCTTTATCATTAAAGGTTGTTTTATTTTTATTTTCTTTGATGAAATTAGCGGCTAATAATGGGTGATCAAACCTTACATATTTATCTTTTGGAATTCCGTATTTTAGTCCATCGTGTAAGATTAATGTAAGTATCATTAGGTCTTTTTCATTTTGATTAAAGACATCACCAATAATACTGTTTAATAATTCATTGGCAATTCTGACAGCAGCTTTAGTATGTCTAACTAATCCACCTTCACCTTGAGCGAATGATGGATGATATTTACCAGTTGAACTAGCACCTACTTCAAAGAAATAGTCTGGAAGTTCTTCTATTAGATTTTCTGCATTCTTCCTGTAATCTTCATTTTTAATATAGCTTAATTCTGTTTTAAATTTATCTTTCTTCATCTTACCACCCTAATATAATTATACCACAAACTATTGTTTGTGGAAATGGATATCTATAAAATTCATAAGAATTTCATTTGAATAATATAAATATTTGGGATTAATATATATATAATCTTCATTGTCTAATATTTGTTTTTTATTTATTAGTTCTTTTATTATTTTTAAATCATTTATATTTATATTATATTTTTGTTTAAATTTTTGTTTATTAATCCCTTTTATTTTTCTAAAACCCAAAATAAATTCATTTTGCATTGTTTCGTTTTGATCTAATATATGACTTGTTTCTTTATAATTACCTTTTAAATATTTGGTTATATTTTTTGTATTTTCATATCTCTCATTATTTATATAGCCACTGGCACCTAATCCAAAACCATAATAATTTTCGTTATTCCAATATGTTAGGTTATGTTTTGATTCATAGCCTTCTTTAGAATAGTTGCTTATTTCATAATGAATATAACCATTTTCTTTTAATATTTTATTTATATATTCTTCGTTATTGGTATCTTCATTTTTTATTTGATAATTTTTGATATATAGTTTGGTGTGAGGCTCTAGAATAAGGCTGTAGGTTGATATATGTGGAATATCTAATTTTAGAAGTTTTTCTATATCATTTTTTAAAATATCTTTTGTTTCTTCATTGAAATTATACATTAAATCGGCATTTATATTTTTAAAATATTTTTTAGCTAGTTTTATGTTTTCAATGTTTACTTGTTTTCTATCTAATAATTTTAAAAGTTTATTATTAAATGTTTGAATTCCAATGCTTAATCTATTTATCTTATTTTTTAGAAATTCTAATTTTTCTTTTGTTAAATCTTCCGGGTTAGCTTCAAAAGTTATTTCTGGATTTTTATCTAAATTAATTATTTTTAATATTTGAAATAATTTTTCTAATTGTTTTATATTTAAGATACTAGGAGTCCCACCACCTATATAAATGGTTTTGATTTTTTCACCTTTATAATTTTGTTTTATTTCTTTTTGTAGTTCTTCTAAATAATCATTAATCCATTTTTCATTTTTATGTAACTTACAAAAATCACAATATGAACAAATATTTTCGCAAAATGGAATATGGATATAAACTGCTTTTATCATCTTGTTTTCCCTGATAAATTATTTAATTCATTTGTATCATTAATTATATCGATTTTTGTTAAGTATTCTGATGCGATATACTGCATTGATTTTGTTATGTGTTCGTTTACTTCATCAGCGCATCCTTTTTGAAATGCTTCTTCGTATTGTTTTTGAAGTTCAATTATTCTTTCATTATAGTCTTTATTATCTTCTGCTTCATCAGTATTACCTTTTGGAAATTCTTCTAACATGATAGAAGAATCTGTATCTTTTAGGTCTTCTAAATATCCTTGATAAATATCATCACGTGAAGCTAGAGTATCCTTAAAATATTCGTCTGCATACTTTCCATAATCAAAATCTTTATCTAAAATAATATTAGGTTCTGGTGTTTCTATTATTACTGACTGCTTACCTATTTTTCTCCATGGTCCTTTACTCATTATATCTACTCCTCATCCATACTTAATACTGCAAGGAAAGCTTCTTGCGGTACTTCAACACTACCAACCATTTTCATTTTTTTCTTTCCTTCTTTTTGTTTTTCTAATAATTTTCTTTTTCTTGATACGTCTCCGCCATAACATTTGGCTAAAACATTTTTACGCATAGCTTTTATATCAGCTCTAGCAATAGCTTTACTTCCAATAACAGCTTGAATTGGTACTTCAAACATTTGTCTTGGGATTTGTTTTTTAAGAGCTTCTACAATTATTTTCCCTCTTTTATAGGCAAAATCTTTATGCACTATTACACTTAAAGCATCAACTACTTCACCGTTTAATAGGATATCCATTTTTACTAGATTGCTTTCTTTATAGCCAATTAAATCGTAATCAAAAGATGCATATCCTCTTGTTGCTCCTTTTAGTTTATCGAAGAAATCATAAACTATTTCTGATAGTGGAATTTCATAGTGAATATTTACTCTTGTTTGGTCTAAATATTCCATACTTATATAGTTTCCTCTTTTATTTTGGCATAGTTCCATGATTGGTCCAATATATTCACTTGGGACTAATATATTAGTTCTTATATATGGTTCTTCTATTGTTTTTATTTTTTGTCTATCTGGCATTTTTACTGGACTGTCAACATCTATTATTTCATTATTAGTTTGGGTAACTTTATAAATTACTGATGGACTAGTAGCAATTAGTTCGATACCAAATTCTCTTTCGATTCTTTCTAGGGTTATTTCCATATGGAGTAAGCCTAAAAATCCACATCTAAATCCAAAGCCTAAAGCTTTTGATGTTTCTGGTTCAAAATCTAAAGCGGCATCATTTAGTTTTAATTTATCTAAAGCTTCTCTTAAATCTGGGTATTTGCTAGATTCTAATGGATATAATCCACAAAATACCATTGGTTTCATTGGACGATAACCTGGAAGCGCTTTTTGTGCCGGATTATTTTCTAAAGTTATTGTATCCCCAACTTTAATATCTCTAATACTTTTAATACTCCCATTTATATAACCTACTTCACCTGTTGTTAAGGTATCTTTTATGTGTTCTTTTGGATTATATATTCCTAGTTCAACCGCCTCATGAGTGGCATTTGTTGCCATCATTTTTAATTTATCTTTTGTTTTGATTTCTCCATCGAATATTCTAACTAGGGCAATTACTCCTTTATATGGATCAAAATGGCTATCAAATACTAAGGCTTTTAATTTATCATTTTTGTTTCCTTTTGGAGCGGGAATTCTTTCTACTATAGCATCTACTAGTTCTTTTATTCCTTCGCCTGTTTTAGCACTGGTTAAAATTATTTCTTCATCATCAAAACCAAAAGTATCTTTTAATTCTTTTTTTACTTTCGGAATATCGGCATTGGGCAGGTCTATTTTATTTATTACTGGAATTATAGTTAAATCATTTTCTAAAGCTAAATATACATTAGCTAGGGTTTGTGCCTCTATACCTTGGGCAGCATCAACAACTAAAACTGCTCCTTCACAAGCAGCTAAACTACGTGATACTTCATATGAAAAATCAACATGGCCTGGAGTATCTATTAAATGAAGTGTATAATCTTCATTATTGTATTTATAATTTAATTGAACAGCATTTAGTTTGATAGTTATCCCACGTTCTCTTTCAATATCCATACTATCTAACAGTTGATCTTGCATTTCTCTTTCTGTAATAGCACCTGTTAATTCTAAAATTCTATCTGCGATGGTACTTTTTCCATGATCTATATGTGCGATTATAGAAAAGTTTCTAATATTTTCTTGTTTCATGTTTTTCACCTGTATTTATTATAACATGTATAATAAAAGATACAAAGAAAAAACAGGAAATTTAAATGGTCTTTTCTAATCTCTAGGTTTAAAAACTAAAGACATAAAGAATGCACATATAATAGCTGCACATATACCTGCTGAAGTTAAATCAAAAGCTCCAACAAATAATCCCATAAATCCCTGTTCATTATATCCCATAATTGCGCCATGAGTAAGCATATGGCCAAAACTTGTAATTGGAACTAAAGCTCCGCCACCGGCCCATAGGACAAATTTATCATATATATCAAATACATCTAGGAAAGCTCCTACTACAACAAATATAACTGTAATATGGCCTGGAGTAAGTTTTGTTTTATCTAAAATGATTTGCCCAATCATACATACTAAACCAGCGAATAAAAACGCATTAAAGTATAACATTATATCGCCTCCAAACTAACGGCATGAGCAATAGCCGGAATTGTTAATTTTTGATTAGCAAGTGACTGACTCATTAAGGCTCCTGTTGCTACTAATAAAACTTTTTTAAGTTTTCCTTTTTTCATTTGATCAAAAATATATCCATAAGTAACTAAAGGGGCACATACTGGACCGCTTGCTCCTGCATATACTGGTTGCCTTTTTATATCATAAAGCATAACTCCTGTATCATCATAATTTTTTAAAGTAATTCCATATTCTGTCTGCATATATTCTTTTAATATTTCTTTTCCATAAATTCCTAAATCTCCTGTTAAAACCAAATCATAATAATCAATAGTTCTTCCTGTATCATTTAAATGTTTATGAATAGTATCAGCTGCTGCAGGCGCCATAACTGCTCCCATATTAAATACATCATTAATCATAGAATCGGTTACTGTTCCTAAAGTCGCACTTTCTATTTTAATATCAGATTTTTTAGAGGAAAGTAAAGCTACTGCACTTCCAGTTGAAGTAAATGTTGTTGTTTTGGGTTTTGGTCCTCCATATTCCACTGGATATCTAAATTGTTTTTCAGCTCCATTATTATGTGATGAAGTTGCACATAATACTCTACCGGCTTGCTTACTTTCTATCATATTTGCCCCAACGCAAAGACCTAAAGTACTAGTCGCGCAGGCAGCATATACACCGATATAAGAAGCTGGCATATTAGTTCCGGCATAGTTAGAAGCGGTTATTTGATTTAATAAGTCTCCGGCTATAAATACATCAATATCGTATCTTGTCATTCCTATTTTATTAAGTAAGATATCAGTGGCATCACTTATTGATTTACTTTCTGCTTGCTCCCATGTTTTACATTCAAAATATAAGTCTTCATAACTGTGATCGAAATATTTTGAAAGTGGTCCTTTTCCTTCATAAGGCCCGGTTACGGTTGCAGTTTCGTTTATGTAAACGTTATTGTATTTAAATGTCATTAAATCACCCCTATCAAAAGTCTAATTAGACTGAATGTCCAAGCACTGACGACTCCAAATATTACAACAGCTCCAGAAAGTTTCAACATATTTGCCCCTATTCCTGTAACTAATCCTTCTTTACGATATTCTAAAGCGGCACTCATTGTTGCATGAGCAAATCCTGTAATTGGAACTATAAGTCCGCATTTAGCAAAGTTTACCCATTTATCAAAGAATCCTAAACTTGTAAATAAACAACTAAAGAATATTAGTGTAACTAACATACAAACTGTTGCTTCTTTTGTTGGAATTGTTAAATAATAAGAATAAAAGTCAATAAGTCCTTGTCCAATTATTCCCATAATTCCTCCTGTTATGAAAGCAATTACAGCATTATAAAATACATCTTCTTTGGGTGTGTGTTTTGTAACCAAATTTTTATATTTTGTTTTTTCCATAAACTTCCTCCTTCAAAGTTATTATGGAAAATTTTTTTATTTTTATACAAATAAAAACTACGAATAATCGTAGTCTCTACATTTTGTTTTTTTCTTTTGGTGAAACAAAATATACTTTTCTCTTTCCTTCTAAAACTTCTTTAGGCCATTTAATTGGAATTACATCTTTTAAAGCTTCTTCCATAGTGATTTCAGGTCTAGGCTTTTCAAAAAAACCTTTTGGAAAACTTGGCTTTTTTTTCTTTTTCATTTTCCCACCTCGTTTTTCTTATTAATTATAATTTTTATTTTTTTGTAATATATTTTTGATTTCTTGCATTAGGATATCTTTTATTTGTATATTCCAAAATATTATCATCCACCAATGGTTTGATTATATTACGCGCTACATATGGCTTAGAAGTCATACCAATAAATTCTCTTATTTCTGCCGCTGTTTTTGGTGTTTGACAAAAGGTTTTTATTTTAGAAACTAAATCAGCACTAGTATCATCTTGTGTATCACTTTGTGTATCACTTTGTGTACTAGTATTTTCATCTAAAAATTCATTTTTCAAAATAACCTTAAATGAGCCACGTTCCTCAATAAATTCTGGTTCAGGCAAATTCATTTTTCTCATTTCTCTTCGCATTGTAGGAATTCCAGAATGGCGATTTTCAATTACAGATCCTTTTTCTTCTAATATTCTTACAATTGTAGCATTACGAGATTCCATAATTGTATCTGTTCCTAATTTTTCTAGTTTATTAATTCCATATAATGCACCCGGATTTTGAATTACAATTCTATCATCATACATATAAACTTGTATATAAGCATTTTCGGTTTGTACACTATAATCTCTATGGATTAGGGCATTTGCTACTGCCTCTCTCAATGCTAGCATTGGATATTCTGGAACGTTTTTTCTTTTACCAGTAACTGAATCTATTATAACCCTATTTTTCATATTCTTTCTTAGAAAATTAAGTGTTCCTTCTAACATTTGTTCAATTGTACCTTCAATACGTTTATTATCATCAAATCGTTGTCCCATTTCTCCTATTTCACCCAATTCAGTCCCAGGAATTACTGCACATGCAACAAATAGTTGTGGATAATAAGCTTGTGGGTATTCACCAAATATCATAGTACCCGCCAATGTAGGATAAACAGTTCCATCACTGTTATCCGTTATGCCTGACAACTTTAATATTTTTTCATTATTACTTTTAGCAAAATTAGGTTTATCTGTTTTAACAATATCAACATAATTTTCTAATTCTTCTGATACCAAATCGCCCAAAGAAGATCGTTTATTAGGACGCAAATCTTCTCTTATACCATCATTATAACTTTGTAAAGCATAAATTTCATAATCTGTCATCACCTCATCACTATCACCAACTCGCGTATATGATCCTTTAGTCATTCCCTTCGGTTTATAATAACAAGGTTTTTGATTTTATAAAATTTCATCAACTTTAACAGCTAATATATTCTTCCCTTCAACTTGTAAAGGTAAAATTTCGGGTCTAATTGATGGCATCATAGAATCACTACATAAAGAAGATATTTTCTTCTGTAGATCATTGATATCATATACATTTTCGACTGCAAATTGATTATTTTCATCAATTCCAAAAATAATTATACCACCATATTTATTAGCAAAACTAGAAATTGTATCATAACATTTTTTAGGAAATCCTTCTTTTGCTGACTTCGCTTCTATTGTATTAGTTTCCATATTAAATTTTTTTAATGTTTGAATTGCAGATAATACTTCTTCTTTTTGCATAATAATCAACTCCTTATAATTATTATACCAAAATTTAAATGTTTTTACTTGTCGAAAAATAAATTTTACAAACTTTATTAAAAAACTACGAATAATCGTAGTTAGCCAACTATGTTTTCATATAATTTGTTTGCATAATCAAAATTAGCTTTATTCCAAAAATTTTCTATATAACTGTTTCGATCATTTTTATATTGTAAATAATAAGCATGCTCCCATAAATCTATAGTAAACAAAGGTATTAAGTTATAAGAAAGTGGTGTTTCTTGATTGATCATATTTACAATTGTTAAATCTCCCCTATTATTACTTACTAAAAATGTATAGCCTGAACCTACTAAATGTTTAGCTCTATTTATAAAATCTTTTCTAAAATTTTCAAAATTTCCATATTGAACATTTATTTTATTAAGTAAATTTCCTCTTGGATTACTTTTTTTGTTATTCATACTATTCCAATATAAGTTATGATTAAGTACTCCACCAGTATTATATAAAATATCTCCTCTATCAGCTAAAGGAAATTCTTCTATATGACTAGGTATTTCATCTAATGAAAACCTGCCATCATAATTGCTTCTAGCTAAAGCTTCATTTAAGTTATTTACATATCCTCTATGATGTTTATTATAATGAATATCAACTATTTCTTCATTGATATCTGGTTCTAAAACATCATAAGGATATGGTAAATTCATTAATTCATACATATAATCCCTCCAATAAATTATATTTAATTGCAAAGAAAAAAGTAGTTCAAAAACTACTTTTTTCTGAATCTTGAACTTTTATTTATTGAAAATTGAGTTATTCAATTACTTTATATTTTACTTTAGATAAATCTATTTTAACTGAAGAAGTTATAGTTCTAGTTTCCCCAGGTTTCATAGGATCTCCAATATTACCTAGTAAAACTACTACCAAATTACCATCTTTATCTTTTAAGTCAATATTAATGGTTTCCATATTGATTTCATCCTGTGTTGGATTAATTACGTCCATTGATAGGACATATTGTTTACTATCCTTAATTAAAGTAGTATTGGTAAAATTTAAATTACCGAATGTTTCATCTTTTATAATACCCTGTTCAGTAATAGCTTCTTTAACATCATTATTTACCTTCTTTTTTGAATTTTCATTCTCATTATTATTAATTAATAAAAATGATATTACAGCAATAAAAACTAATAAAACAACCATTAATAAACTCATTATAACTTTTTTAATTTAAAATTTACTCTTATTCATAAATAATCTCCTATAGTCTAATTAAATAAAATTTAGTTCTATTATTATTTCATTTCCTAATAAATGATACTATTTCTTAATTATAGAATGCTTATTACCAATATTCTTCTTCAGGAGGATCATACTCATAACAATACGCATCACCCGTACTTGTAACTTTACATTGCAAATTTACTACACCTGAAGAATCAGTGGTATAGGCCTCCACCTGACCATTAGTATTAGCCGTAAAATTGTAACGGGAATATTTTGAACAACGGTAGAGTGCTGAATTAAAATAATTACAAAATCCACCAATATTTTTAAACCATGTTTGCTGGTCTTGTAATAATGTTTGATTTGATGTAAAATAACTTGAACTTCCACCCTGCAAACAAACTTCTTTATCCGTTACAAAACATACATATGATGCTGTTATTTTATTACTAGCATCTATCCTATGTTTTAAATAAAAATCACGCTTTAATGTTGACGGATCTTTAGTAGTAGATTTCCCAGTTATACTATCTCCTATCTTTAATGTGCTTTCTGACCAACTATATACCTCTGCTGGTTTTACCGTAACTGTATAACTACTACTTACTGTATTTTTTCCATCACTTACTGTTCCAGATAATGTTCCTGAAGCTGTAAATGATACATTTGCGGTTGTACTTGTTACATTTACTGCTGCTGCACTATCTTTTTTATATGTACATGTATAGGCGCTTCCACATCCTGATGGATATGTTATTGTTACAGTCTTTGTTGTTGTTCCGGTTTCTTTATAAGTTGGTACTGCTATTGAATTTGGCTGTACTGATGTACTTGCTGATGTTGTTGTTTTTTCTATACCTGATGTTACTCTTACTCGTATCTGATATGATTTGGTATTTACTAAATTATTAAATGTATATGTCTTATTTGTTCCGTTACTTACCCATGTGCTTCCACCATCATTACTAAACTCATATTTTGTTATTCCACTTGTTGCGGATGCTGTTGCTACTACAGTTATTGACTTTGTTGTTTTTGATGTGGCAACTGATAATGTTGGATTGCTTATATCATATCTAATATTGAATGATTGTGAAGAATCAGAAACATTTCCAGCCGTATCAATTGCTCTAAAAATAACTGTTTGGTTTCTATTAAATAGGCTCCATCCTTCAACACCGTAATAGGTGTTTCCCTCTTTTTGAATACCACTAGTATATCCGAATGAAAAAGTTGTCCATGTTTGTCCATTATCCAATGAATATTGCATTGAAGCTATTCCGCTGCCCTCTTCTTTAGTGGATATTTTAGTTAATACTAATTTATCAGTCCATGTTCCACTTGTATATTTTGAGCTTTCGCCTTCATCGGCATAATAGGCTATATATGTTGGTGCAGTTGGTTTTATATCGTCTACAGCTTGTGCAGTTAACGTTATATTTTGATTTATATTTATTTTATCTCCTGCATTACCTACTTTTGTTTCACCATTATACCAGCCTTGTATTGTATATCCAGTTGCAGTTATAGATGGTAATGTTATTTCACAGTTTATTGCATTATTATATAAATAACATGTTTCATTTTCTTTTCCGATACTTGTTATTCCGTCACCTTTGGCATAATTTACTTTTAAACCTTTTCTAAATATTGCATATAAGGTTGTATTTTGCGATGGCATATTTATACTTGTTAAGGCTTCTTTTGCATCTTTATTAGTATTCCAACCAACAAGTTCATATCCTTCTTTATTAGCGGTTTGATTTAAGTTTATATTTGAGTTTTCAGCAAAATATTCATTATAAGTTGTACAATTACTTCCTCCATTTGTGATGCAGTCATAGGTTACTAAATATCTATCTGGAGATATTATTTCTCCTCCTTCTCCTTGGCTATAATTATCATTTTGGGTATAATTTAATTCTATACTTACTTCTCCTGATCCTTCTTCTATCGTTCCCGTAAATTCTGGATTATACTCTACTTTTACTTTTATTACTTGGTTCTTTCCTTTTTCTAGTTTTTGTCCTTTTGTATATCCTGAAAAACTTATTTTTACTGCTTCGTTACTTGATTTTATATTATCGGTTATATTTTCTAATTTTGCATCTAGTGTTCCTTTATTTTCTACGGTTACATCATATTCTACATAGTCACCTTTTTCATATAGGTTTGCTTCCATATAAGCTGTTAGGTTTGTCCATGTAGGCGCACCTACTGTTTCTGCTCCGCCTGCTTTATTTGATTCCGTTACGCTTGTTATAACAACTTCCCAATTACTATTTATATTACTTGTTCCTTTTATTTTTAAATTGGTTTGAAAAGCTGCATAGCCTGCTGTCATGATACATAATAGTCCTAGCAATGATATTATTATTGTTTTATTTTTTCTTTTTTCCCTCATATTGTCACCTTAGTCTATCTTAAATAGATTATACCTTCTTTTTAGTTAGAAATGCAAGTGTTTATGGTAGTAAAGTGTGTAAAAAATGGTATAGTACATTTTTAATATAAATGTTTTTATTCAAATTATTACAATTAAGATTAGAAATCTAATTTACAAAATCCAAAAATTTAGTTATAATTAAATTAAAAATAAAGGAGGCTATAGTTATGAACAAAAAGAAAATAATTGCAATTATAGTAATTATTTTAGTATTAATATTAGTAGTAACTGGTGCAATATTGTTAGTTAATCATAATAATAATTTAGAAAAGAAATCTACTATAGAAAAGAAAAACACAATAGAAGCTATTACAGAGAAAGATATAATAAAAAATGAAAGTGTTAATGGATTGGAATTTTCTAATACCACTCTTATAAAAGAAAATGGACAATATACTATGCAAATGGATGTAACAAATCCATCAAACGAAGAAATCGATTTAGAAGAAGTAAATATTATTTTTAAAGACAAAGATAATAATGAAATTGTAAGTTTATTAGGATATATTGGTACTCCAATGAAAGTTAATGAAACTAGAACTGTAACCTCTTATACGAGAAATGATTTATCAAAAGCTAAATCAAAAACGATTGAAATTAAAAAATAATTTTTTTAGAGCCGTGAACAAAATTAGTTTTGTTCACAGTTTTTTTATAATAAAAAATAGATATTATTGTTAATAATATCTAAAATAATATATTGTGTTATAAAATTTCCCATTCTCCGTTTCTTTTTCCATTTTTTCTAATTATTAATCCTTTTTCTTGCATTTCAATCATTCTAGTTTTTACAGTTCTTAATGATTTACCAATAATTTGAGCAATTTCTTCTTGCTTAGTAGTTGAATTTTCTCTAATTACATTTAATATAGCTTGTTCTTCTAAAGTGCAAAAATTGCATTTTGAGTCTTCGGTTGTTGCACTTTGAATATAATCAACATGGGTATATCTATTTTTTAATTCATATTTAGCATCTGACAAAAGATTATAAAAGAACTTTTCTAAATGACTTATATCTTCAAAAATATTTTTTTCAAAATTTTTATAGTTAGCTCTAACTAATGAATTTCTAAAATACCAGGAATTATTAGCAAATATCTCATCATTAATATTAAATCCAAACGTTTTTAAATATTTAATAATAAAAACAGCTGTTGTTCTAGTATTACCCTCACAAAAAGGATGTACTTGCCATATATTTGAAGTAAATCGGCACAAATGTTTTATAGATTCATCAAGCGATAAATCTTTATATGAAAAATTTCTTTCTTGTTCAAAATCATATTCTAATGCTGGCATAATAGTTTCAAAAGAAGCATATATAACTGTATCTTTATTTAAAATCCACTCATTCTTTGTAAAATTATAATCTCTTATAATACCTGCATGTTTATATACACCAGTAAATAATTTTTTATGAATACTTATTAGCTCAGTAGGATTAAAATTAAATGATTTATCACTTAATATTTCTGTGATCCTTACTGATACTTTATCTGCTTCTTCGCTATTTTCTTTTTCTTCTGATTTTCTATTATCCAAAACTTTATAATAATTATTTATTTTTTCCTTAACTTCATCTAAATCAATCTTACCTTCAATATGTTCTTTAGCAGTTTCAACTAAATATTTTGAAGGTTTTAATCCATCTACTTCTTGAAGTCCTATAGCTGTTTCCCAGGCTTTGGTTTTTTCTACTTGAGTGGGGTCACCTTGTTTTATATATTCAGATAATTCTAAATTCCATTTTCCCTTTTTTTCCATTAGATTCATCCTCCTAACTATAAATATTATACCACATTTTCTCTCTTTTATCAATTTCAAAGTGCAAAAATTGCACTTTGAAATTGAATGCATTTGCACTTAAAAAATAGTATTTTATATAAAAAAGAAGCTAAATTAGCTTCTAACATGTTTTACTTTCAGAATATTCATAAACATATTTGGAACCATTCCATGATACTGTAACTGTACCATCGAAATATTCATTTTGTTCCTTTTCTTCATTACTATTTTGCTTATAATTTGGGTTTATAATAGCATCTTTAGATAAAAGACCTTCTTTTTTTAATTGTTCAACAGTTATACATTTGCTAGAATTATTCTCTTGTTTAGGAAGTTCTAAAGAATGACTAGACATATATGTTCTAGCTGTATCTTCAATCATTTTTATTTGATTATTATAGGCTTTTTCTTTAGAATCTTTAATAACACTATTAACAGTAGGAACTGCTATAATAGCGATAATACCTAAAACTAAAATAACCATAACTAATTCTATTAAAGTAAATCCTTTTTGTTCCATACGTTTCACCTATTTTAATTATAGGTTAATTATTATTTAAAGTCAACCTGCTTCTAAGTTTAGTTAGAACCTTTTTTTCTCTTCTAGACACATCTACTTGACTGAGTCCTAAAGTATTTGCAATTTCAGTTTGGGTCATATCTTCATAATATCTACTTATCATAATAGATCTTTCTGGTTCTTCTAAATTTTCAAGTTCAGTTTTTAAAAATAGTAAATCATTTATATCTGCATGAGGACTACTAAGTATTTCATGAAGCATCATGTTGGTATCACCCACATTACTATCGATACTTTTTAAACTTAATCTAGAGTTTAAAGCTTCAACGATATAATACTCTGGGATTTCTAAATAATCGCTTAATTCTTTTAGTGTTGGTTCATGCATAAGTGTTTGTGATAATAAAGATTTAGCTTTTTCTATTTTATTGTGAAGTTTATTAATATCTCTACTAATTTTTATACTTTTGTCTTCTCTTACAACTTTCTTCATTTCTCCTAAGATATAAGAATAAGCATATGATGTGAATTTAACGCCTTTAGTATGATCAAATTTATTATAAGCTTCAATCATACCTTTACAGCCAGCTTGATATAAATCATCTTTATCTTGATAATAAGGAAAATAGCTAGAAAGTTTGTAAATTAATTTTTCATTTTCCATGATTACTTGTGCTATATCTTGCATATCTCCTCCTATGAATTTATTAAATTTACTGCAGCTAATTCGTCAGATATAAAATTAACTTTGGAAAAAATAGGAGTTAATTTATCTGATATCTTATCATTATCACCAAGACAAATAAAACTTTGTCCTTTGTTTTTTATACACAAATTAAAACTATTAATTAAAGCATATTTTCCATAATTATCAATTTCGTTAAGTTCTTCAATATTAAAAACTATATTTTTAATACCAACGGTTTTTTGAAATTTGATAACTTCTGTTTCTAGTTTACTAATACTTTTTTTATCTAAACTTCCTTTAAGTCTTACAAATAGGATTCCTTTAAATGGTCTTATATCTATCTGTAACATATCATCACCCTATCATACTGTAGCACACTCTTTTTTCTTTTTATATAGTTTCGACAAAACTAGAATTAATATGACCAGTAATAATATCATTGGTAAAAAGGCATATAATAACCCTGATGTTTTAACTTCTTTTAAGTCGTCAATTTTTTGAATATTTAATGGATATGAAATTGCTTTAGAAGGTATTTTATAAACATTATCAGTTTTATCTGAAACAATATTCATTTTTTTTGAGTTATCAGATTCATCTAGTTTATCATAATGTTCTTCGTTTATATTATTTACTACTTCAGGAAGAATTGTTCTTGTTCTTTTGGAATAATAATCTTTATATAATGTTTCATCTTTATATATAAAATCTTCAAAAGGCATCGTTGTATATTCATCATAATAGATTTTGTTTAATTTATAATTACGATATAAAATGTCTTTATATTTATATAAAGTAACTTCTTCTATTTGTTTAAAAGCGTTTCCAGTTGGAAATTTTTCTTCAGAATAAAAATCTTCATATATATTATTAGGACATGAAATATCCATACCTTTCCATAGTGTATTCCTATTTTCTAAAAAAGAATGCATCATTTCATTATAAACTTCATCATCATTTCCACAATAGATATAAATTGTGCATACAGAACTACTTGTCTTATTAAATCCACTATAGGATAAAGTTAAATATCTAAGTTCTAAATCTTCTTTAAAATTAAATTTAATATACCCATTTGGCTCAAATTCAAAATTATCATTTACATTTTCCATTTCCATATCGTATTCTATTTCTTCTCCCTTGTATAAAATTTTAATATCAGATAAAGCTATATCGGACATTAACACTTTAATCTTTAAAAAGTTTATATCTTTAACTTTGTGATAGTGATAACCATTTATAGTTTCTATAATTCTTCCTTCTTTTTCTGATGGTTTTTCTATACTAACATCTGAATAATCTGTATAGATATAATCATCTTTATCTATAAATGGATATTCTACTGAATCGTTCTCACCATAACCTCCTAGTTCTTTTTCTAACTTATAATACTTATACCTTCTTTCTATTTTAACATCTGTTAAATCATTACTTTGAATATAATTTTCGGTATATTCACTAAAGTCGGTATAATCCGAATATTCTAAAGCACTCGCATTTCCTACTGCGAAAAATAGTAAAAATAAAACTAAAATTTTTTTCATATTTTTCTCCTTTCTTGCATAATATATTTAAATATGATAAAATAAATTTAGTGAGGTGGCCACTAGGCCCAACCTCCGGTGGGTACCTAGCTTAAGCTAGGTTTTTTATTAGTGCTTTCGGGGAGATTCTCTTAGTAAAACTAAAAGTACAACAAGAATAACTAAATATTCCATATTCTCCTTCTAAAGTTTTCATAAATAACACCTCCTTTCATTTGGAGGTTAAACCTAGCTTTTCCGCCTCGTATATAATATACGAGATTTATATAGCAAATTCCTTGTTAAAAATAAAAAAAAGTCCGTTTTTACGAACTTTCTTTTTTTGTATGTTTTTTTATGCGAATTTCCGATTTTTGTAATAAAAGTTTTTAACTATTTATTGTATATGGCTGATCACTTGTTCCTTCTCCATCGAGTGTGATGTTAGGAATTAGATAAAGAGCTGGTAAGACGCCGGTGCTGGTACTTTCCACCCCAGTACTACGCACGCTACTATTCTTTGTGATAATGAACGCGACGCCTGTATTACCCATACGAGGCGAAATAGCCCAATAAGGAGCTGATGATGGTACTAAATAATTTGTTGTTTGACATGTTGCATAATTTGTATTAGTTAAACTAAAATTACCACATTCTGTTGTATTTGTATTTGCTCTTAAATAATCACTTACACTTATCAATCCTATATTCCCGTTCCATGTAGTTCCATTTTCTGATGCTATTTGGGCAGTTAAATCTGTATTTTGATATGTTAATGCGCCTATCCCCCATGCGTGTTCTTGTATTAATCCTTTGGCATCGCTACTTAAGTTATTATAATAACTGTTTGCATCAGTTGTACTATTTAAATAAGTATTTAATGTCGATGGCTTTGCCCAATTATCTGATTTAGTTGAATCCCAAGCTTTAAGCCCTATACTATCCTTTTTCATTATTTTAAGTGATCCATCAACTTCTACTGATATTATTCTCCATGTTTCGTTATTAAATGTTATATAGTTATTTGGGTTTGCTCCTTTATATATATATCTTCCTGGTTCATATGTATCTGCATATAATCCATCTCCTGAGGTTACTGCTGTATTTATTAATTTATCTGATGCTGTTTCATCGCCCTCAGAAGGCCCAATTATTATTCCACCACTTCCATCTGCTTGTTCAAAATCAAATGATATAGTCATACTTGCTGTTTTTGTAGTTGCTGTTTGTTGGTTTTCATAGTCTTTATATAATACTGTTACATATACATACCCTACATTATTTGACTCTGATGCTTTCGTAAGGGTATCGTTTTGTTTTAGTGCTCCTTCTATATCTTGATCGTTTTGATCTTTATTTAAATAAAAGATTATATCATTATTTGTAT